>JAGODE010000182.1 GCA_017998385.1 Chitinophagaceae bacterium
ATCGTGCAGTAAGGATAAGGAAAACACCCAGTCTCCCCAGGCAGACCCTGTATTGCTGATCAGGTTTGAAGGCTCATACCTGCAAAAAAGCCAGGCCGATTCGGCCCTGTTGCAATGGAAGGAAGGTGATCAGGTGCATCAGTTAAAATTCATTCAGCGCAATGACAGTCTGTTTCTGCCCCAAAAAGATCTGCCTGCAGGCGAGCGGGAATGGGAAATACTGGTGTTTGCCCAAAAAAGATATGCCAACCAATACCAGGGTATCTGGAGTACGCGCAAAACCCTCCACCTGCAGGGCAAACAGACCGTTACCGTGAGCGCCCCGGCCAGTTTTACCGATCCGGCCTGGAAACCACGCGTACACCTTAATGATGCTGTGGGCCATGATGCCATCATCGCCTTACGTCCCGATGACCCTTATTTCCTGATCTCCCCCACTAACCACCCTACGCTCCGGTATGTACTGGAACGCACCTACTGGAATACCGTGGGTGGCCCCCGTGCCGTTGCCACCAGGACCTGGGAATGCAGCAATAACTGCGTGAGCCAGGCCAATGAAACCTATTTCACCGATTTTGTACAACGCATCGGCAATCAGCCCTGGAACCATATTTCGCTGGTAGTGGTCTTTGAGACCGACCCCAATGGTCTGGCCTGGATCCTGAACCTGGAGTGGGAGCCGTGAGAATGTTGACAGTTGACAGTAGACAGAAAAAAGTAGTAAAAAAATTTGGCCAACAAGTTGGCGTCCTTATCTTTGCACTCCCAAAACGGAAAGGGAGTTTAGCTCAGCTGGTTCAGAGCATCTGCCTTACAAGCAGAGGGTCGGCGGTTCGATCCCGTCAACTCCCACGGAATACAAAAACCTGGCTTTCGCCAGGTTTTTGCGTTTAAAGAGTTTAAAGAGGCAAAAGGGAAAAATCTGCCTTACAAGCAGCGGGTCTCCCGAAACTTCGGGAGGTTCTGATCCCGTCAACTCCCACAGAATACAAAAACCTGGCTTTCGCCAGGTTTTTGCGTTTAAAGGCTTTAAAGAGTTGAAAGGGTATAAAGGGAAAGAGATTTCATTGAAATAACTTTTTGGCATTACCTACCTGATTGGATGCTAACCGGATCTGCCGGAGTCTGCCTTACAAGCAGCGGGACTCCCGAAGCTTCGGGAGGTTCTGATCCCTTTCAACTCCCACAGAATACAAAAACCTGGCGAAAGCCAGGTTTTTGTATTCTGTGGGAGTTGAAAGGGTATAAAGGGAAAGAGATTTGATTGAAATAATTTCATTTCTCAAATAACATTTTCCTAAAACCCTGCTTTGACCAACTGTGAGAAATTCCTGCAAAAGGATTTTATTTCACCGGATACATGCAAATCACTGTTGTCGGGGGGAGAATTCATATTGAAAAAAGCGTATCTCCTAATCAGCAACTTACAGGTGATTTTGAACGAGCTTAAAAGTAATGCTTTTATAAAGTTGACAGATGCAGACGTAGCGTGCCGGAGGCTCTTTGCTCCATTTCCCTACTATATTCTCCTTTTTCTGGTCCGCCGGCCGTGGGAGGCGAGCCCGTCAGCTTAAGCCGGTTTGCGCTTGATTAATTCGTAATCCAGCTAAACGAAATATTCTGTTAGTCGCAGCGTTCATGTTAGACATGAAACCACTCGTGTTATTAATTATTATTTCCGGTATTTTCCTGAATATAAACGGGCAGAACAATCAACCGCTTACCCATATACTCAATCAGATTTCGACACAATGGAGGCTAGATTCAAACTCCTGTAATGGATATCGATCTTCCGTTTGGAAACAGTTTTTACATGTAAAACCTGACTCTACCAGTAAAGAAACCATCTTGCTAAAATTAGGTACGCCAAATAAGATTCAGAAACTCTACAGTGGTTCTGCTAACAAAAATTATGTAAGCTACGTTTACTATGTCTATATGGACGCCTGTCCAACAATTGACATGGATGGCATCGCAGTAGAATTTATTTTTGATGAACAGGAACGATTTCTTCTTGAAATAACCGAAGTATCCTATTGCGGATAGGAATCGACTACCTACTTGGTCTGAGCGATTGCAAAGAGTAATTATCACAGGACTCAAATATTTTTCTATAGCTCCTCACATCAACTACCCCCACTCTCAGTACTTCTTCGAATT
The DNA here is from genome assembly GCA_017998385.1 of Chitinophagaceae bacterium. Classification (GTDB taxonomy): domain Bacteria; phylum Bacteroidota; class Bacteroidia; order Chitinophagales; family Chitinophagaceae; genus CAYMZZ01. The sequence continues at coordinate 2,161 of JAGODE010000182.1, forward strand.
CCCATTGCCCCCGTCAATATCAAACCGGTTATTTTCCCAATCAGGATCATACTCTTTGAGCCAGTCGTCCACATAAAATGATCTTTGTGATTTTTTTTCAGCATCTTCAGTATCTCATAATAGCCCGGTAAGCCGCCGCAGTCTTCAGGCGGACAGGCACTTCTCCCTTCCAGGCATACAGGACGATCCAACTGCTGATCGCTGAACTCTTTCACCGTAACACGATGCTGCCAGTTGTCGCCGATATCATACAGGTAAATAAAACTGCTTATTCAGTTTTTACATTTCTGTTCAATAAATATATAAGGTCTGGCAGATAACAAAATTAATTTTGAGCATAGTTTATTTTATTGTATAATTGTTAAACCTAAACCTTATCCATATGCCTACAAAATTCAAAAGCATATTATTGCTTTTTTGCTTATCCATTTACACAATAGTTAATTTTTCCTGCTCAAAGAATGAGAATTCTAATGACGGCTTGACCGACACAGAAAACAAGTTAAATTCAATTTTATCGTTAAAAAGTAAAGAAGATCGAAAAATCGCCTTTAGGTTCTTAACAGAAAGGGAAAAAACGTCATTATGGACAAACTATCTCACTCGAAGTTTAAACATGGATATATATTCCGCTGAACAAAAAGCTTTAATACGAGAAGCTTTTACTTTTCTAACGCCGGCTTTCTTTGAAAATGATATTATCCTGACAAGCGACCTTTTTGAGGTTTGGAAATTCAGAATTACTACAGCTTTTTCTGAACGTCTCAAAACCGCAACATTCAACGACCTGTTAAACATGGGAAATTTCAAAGAAATAATTCCTGAGCAAAGCCAATCGCCATCAGTAGCGTTACTTTTACCACCTGGCAACTGCGAATGCAGCACTTCGGGGGATTTTTGCGGCAATAATAATTATAACATCGGGCCGTTTTGCGTAGTTACACATAAGTGTAATACAGGAGGCTGTACCGCAAAAGAAGATGGATGCGGATGGTTTTGGTCACAAAAGTGTGACGGAAAATGTAAAGAAACTTATACAGGCAATTGCCCCACATGAAAAAATTTATTAACGTACTCTGTGCAATAATAATTGGAGTAGCCATTTTTACATTGTCCAGTTATAGTAATACAACCGGAAATGTACTGATCATACATCTTTCATTTATCATCCCGTACTTTTTATCCGGCTACATAATAGCCAACTATTTTAACAGTAAGGAATTTATTCTGGGATTTACAATACCAACTGCGCTGCTATCTATTATTACTTTGATTCTTGGAACCAGTCGTTGGATTGTCAATATCCCAAACATTATTTTCCTAGTAACTTCATTTTTAATCGGCTACTATTTCTTACAATTAATTCTTAAAAAGAAAATACTGTCCATCACTTCCCTGCTTTTCTTACTTATAACCTGGACATATGTCAGGCCGGCAGTTGTATTTACTATGTTCGATAAAAAAATAGCTCGAGTTGAATCCAATACAATAATGCTAAGTAGCGTACTATTGAATAGTACAGATGAAAAAACAAATTTAGTTTTGGAGCAAGGAAAAGTTTATTTAATCGATTTTTATTTTAAAAATTGTAAGCCTTGCCTTATCAAAGACCCTGTTCTAGCCAAACTAAAGCAGAATATTGATAATGAGAATTTTTCGGTTATTTATATCCAGGATGGCTCTATTGATTCCTATGAAACCTTTTTAGAGATATGCAGGGAAAAAGGCGGCAATAATAGATTTTATGATATAAATGGAGCCCTTTGTAAGAAACTGAAAATTGAAGGATACCCCTCTGAAATAGTTATTGACAAAAAAGGCTTAATAAGGTATTCTAGCACAGGTTTTGGAAATGATTTAGCTAAATATTATTTGACCGAAACAAAAAAACGCGTACAAAATCTATTAAATGAAAAATAGTCAATCAATATTTATTTTTCTCATACCTTTTTTCATATCCAGTTGCAGTAATAAGAATTTTAAAGAACACCCCATCATTACAGCAGAAAAAGATATATTTAACCTTGGCAGGATACATAAAAATGATTCAGTACGTCTTAGCTTCAAGATATATAACACAGGCGGAGACACTTTGAAGGTATTGAACTATGGCGGAGGGTGTGGATGCACCGATATCGAAGTTGGAAAAACAAAAATATTTTCAGGCGATTCATCCTCTGTCAATATTCTCTATTTGCCGAATCAGGACATTGACAGTGTTTATAAATCGATTGTACTGGAAACCAACGCTATCGAACGTTATAAGGTAATCCGGTTAAAAGCTTATGTCGACACCGCCGCTAATCAGGATAAAATTTATTAATTGGATAAAGTAAGAAAATAGGGGTGCCCCACAAGTTATTCATCTATTACTCGTTTTCATCTACATCCACTCCCTGTACTTCTTCAGGTTTTCATTGACCCTGTCAATATCAAACCGGTTATTTTCCCAATCAGTATCACACCCTTTGAGCCATTTCGCCCACCTAAGATGATCTTTGTGAAATTTATTTTTCAGCATCTCAAAGTATCCCGGTACTGAAAGCTTATTTAACTACAATAGTAAAGCCGCGGATTTTCCCATATATTGCCAGGCAACCTCGTTGCATGAACAGGAAGACAATCTACATCAACGGAAACAATTTCACTGACCGGAATCTGAACTGGCAAACCGGTCACAAGCCTGATGCACTCAACGACCTCCTGAGAGGCGGATTTGGTGTTTATGCATACGAAGAACCTGTAACGATTGTATGGGGAAAATTTTGATCAAAGTGTCGCTGCGCTTAGTCAACCACTGATCAATACGATTCTTGAAATAATCGCTTCGCATGAGCATATCACACTTATAAAAAAACAATAATCCTGAAGCGCCAGTAGTTTTAAGTGTTTACCAATATCCAGTCTGCGGTTTTCCTCTTTAAGAGAAAAATAAAAAACATTCGTCCACTATTTCCCATTACAAAACGATTGCAGCAGACACATACCAGTTTCCATTACTTCGATTGTCCTTCAACAAACCATGATGAAAGCCATACCAGTGTTTCTTTTTGCAGTCCTTGTTTTATCGGCCTGCGGCAATCAAACCAATGAGCCAGCCCCGTCTCCGCTGACCGGCACCTGGAAGATGATTGCTGCAACCACTATCAGGGGTACAGACACGACCGTCACCGACTATACAACCGGAAAGGAATTTATTAAAATCATAACCCCATCCCATTTTTCATTCCTGAGTCATGACCTCAATAAGGGTACAGACTCTACGGCTTCGTTTGTAGCGGGTGGTGGCCGGGTGAAACTGGGTGAAGGAAAATATACGGAGTACCTCGACTACTGCAACTTCCGGGAGTGGGAAGGCGGTGTGTTTGAACTCAACTATACGATTCGGGGCGATACACTTACCACATCATCTGTTGAAAAGATAGAGAAACTGGGCATTGATCAGCTGAATATGGAGAAACTGGCGAGGATAAGGTAGAAGGGTTAGGGCAAAAGGTTTATGGTAAAAGGCAGAAGGCGTAAAACCCTCTACCCTCTACCTTCCGCCTTTATACCTTTAAACTTTTAAACCCTTTAAACTTTTAACAACGCGTATCAAGATGATGGAGAAACCGCGAGGATAAGGTAGAAGGGGTAGGGCAAAAGGTTTAGGGTAAAAGGCAGAAGGCGTAAAACCCTCTACCTTCCACCTTTATACCTTTAAACTTTTAAACCCTTTAAACTTTTACCATCGCGTACCAAGATAATGGGGCAACATCGCCCTCCAGGTTGGCCAGTCATGTGTCCATTCCTGTCCCCAGATATCGAGTTCGTACCAGATGCCTTTATCGTATAGCTGGCGGGCAAAGTGACCACTGGCAGCAGGGTCTTCATAATTGCCGCTTCCTGTAAGAATATGAATATGCTGGCTGCGGCGGATCTGCTCCAGGATGTTGTGATCGTTGAGATTGGGAATATAGTGAGCCGGACTGTTGAAATAAACGTTGTCGTCGTAATGGCCTTTGGTATACTCCATGAGATTGTATACGCCACTCATAGCCAGTACGCCATTGATGAGATCGGGACGTTTAAGAAACAGGTTCATGCTATGGAGAGCGCCAAAACTGGCTCCGCAGGCAATGATGGGGGTATCCCAGCTGCTGCTGTTGCGGATAAATGGAACTACTTCGTTGTATACGTAGTCGTTCCATTGCTGATGACGAACACTTTTGTGCCAGGGGTCCATATGGTTGTTCATCCAGCTCTCTTTGTTAATACTTTCTATAGAATAGACCTTGAGCTTGCCTGAATCAATAAAATGTGCGATACTGTCAATTAATTGAAACCGCTCATATTCCAGGTAGTCGGCAGCGGCTGTGGGTATCAGGAGGAGGGCAAATCCGTAACTACCATAGGTGGCAATGGGCATTTCTTTATTGAGCGATGGGCTATACCAGGAAGTCAGTTCTCGTTTCATGCAGTGATTTGTTTGGCTAAATATATAAAATGATGAAGACTATTGCTTTTCCTGATCCCCGACCACCCTGTCTGACCGGGTAAATCAAAACATTAACGTATAATTACGTTGTTTAAGGAGTTGACAAATGTCAAAAAACCGTAATTTCATTTGGTAAATAAACCACGTACTACTACTTTAGTTTTCAGTATTTTTACTGTCATCAAAATGGGTGATTTACGATCTGGCTTTATTGAATACCTGGCTCTTATAAGTATAATTATTTATTTATCAAATAAATACATATATTCCCTTCGATCGTCGCCCCCCATTCCATTGACCAAAATCAAATAAAAGAGTTTGTGACCATTAGTCAATTATTGCGTCAATACCGATTTTTACCATACCAATAAACCGAACATGCAGAAACAGATAAGGATCATACTGGTAGATGATCATCAGGTGGTCCGTGATTCATGGAAATTCCTGTTGGACCGTGACGATCGCTTTATCATCATCGGTCAGTGCACCAATGGAGCCGAAGCAATAGAGCAGGCAGGCATCTTACGCCCCGATGTGATGCTCATGGATATCAACATGACTCCCATCAATGGATTTGAAGCGACAAAAGCCATTATCGAACAGTCACCTGAGATAAAAATCATTGGTGTCTCCGCCAACAACCATCCCAGTTACGCCCACAAGATTCTTGAATTGGGTGCGCGGGGCTTTGTAACCAAAAGCTCGCCTTTTGATGAACTGATGAGCGCCATTGTGCAGGTAAATAACGGCGAAGAATATGTGTGCCGCGAAATCCGCAATGAGCCCAGTTTCAGACCGCGCTGACCCTTTATCGCTTTCCATCAGGGTATTCACCCGGCTATCTGCCAGTAGTAAGACTTTGGCATACAGCCGTTTCGTGATCTAGCCAAAAGCTGGTAAATTTGCCGCCTTGCCGGGCTAAAGCCGGCAAAACAAATCCCCGAAAAGCAGCATGGAACTGAGCAAAAATTTTGACCACAGGCAGGCCGAGTCGCACTGGTACCAGCACTGGCTGGACAAACGTTATTTCAATAGTACTCCCGACAGCCGGGAACCCTATACGGTAGTCATCCCTCCTCCCAATGTAACAGGGGTGCTGCATATGGGCCATTGCCTTAACAATACCATCCAGGACATACTGGTACGCCGTGCGCGCATGCAGGGCAAAAACGCCTGCTGGGTGCCGGGCACCGACCATGCCTCTATTGCCACTGAAGCTAAAGTGGTACAGATGCTGCGCGAAAAAGGAATCAGCAAAAGCTCCCTTTCACGCGATGAATTTCTGCAGTATGCCTGGGAATGGAAAGAGAAATACGGCGGCATCATTCTGCAGCAACTGCGCAAACTGGGTTGCAGCCTCGACTGGGACCGTACCACCTTTACCATGGACCCGGATTATTACCGGTCGGTAATCAGCGTATTCTGTGATCTGTACAGCAAAGGTTATATCTACCGCGGCAAACGGATGATCAACTGGGATGTAAAGGCACTTACCGCCCTGAGCGATGAAGAAGTGATCCGCCGCGAAACGGTACAAAAACTTTATCACCTCCGCTACAAAATAGACGGCGAAGACCGTTATATCGAGATCGCCACGGTACGCCCGGAAACGATCATGGGCGACACGGCCATCTGTGTGCACCCGGATGATGAGCGCTACAAAGACCTGCACGGCAAATTTGCCCTGGTACCGCTGATCAACCGCCGCATACCGATCATAACAGACGACTATGTGACCATGGACTTTGGTACCGGTGCCCTTAAGGTGACTCCGGCCCATGACATGAACGACAACCAACTGGGGCAAAAACACAACCTGGAAGTTGTTGATATCTTCAACGACAACGGCACCCTTAACGAAACTGCACAGATCCTGATTGGCGAAGACCGTTTCGAAGCCCGTAAAAAAATCATTCCCCTGCTGGAAGCTGCCGGTCACCTGGTGAAAATAGTGGACTATACCAGCGAGGTGGGTTATTCTGAGCGGACTGACGCTGTAGTAGAACCCCGCCTGAGCCTGCAATGGTGGGTAGACATGAAAAAAATATCCGGCCCCGCCCTGTCGGCCGTCATGGATGATGAAATAAAATTCTATCCCTCCAAATTCAAAAACCTGTATCGCCACTGGATGGAAAACATCAAAGACTGGTGCATCAGCCGTCAGCTTTGGTGGGGACATCGCATTCCGGCCTGGTACGATGCAGAAGGAAATTATATTGTAGCCGCAGATGCGGAAGCTGCTTTGTTGGCCTATCAGCAAAAATACAACAAGCCCAACGCCACGGCAGCAGACCTTAACCAGGACGCCGACTGCCTGGATACCTGGTTCAGCTCCTGGCTCTGGCCCTTTGAAGTATTCAAAGGCTACAGCAATCCCGGCAATACAGACGTCAAC
>JAGODE010000437.1 GCA_017998385.1 Chitinophagaceae bacterium
AGTTGGATTTTGGCAATAAGCAGATTGCGGCTCCCCGTCAGAGTATTCGCCTGCATGCAGGAGCACAGCAACCTGAGCGCCGTCTTTTTCCTGGTTGTCAGGTGTGCTGCTGATTACTGAGCGCGATGCGGTAATCCGGTATAATGATTTTGTTTACAGCCTGAAGGAACGGATTCAGAAAGGTGAAAAACTGGACTGGCCGGGTGTGGGTGTTTTCAGTAAGGGGCTGGCCGGTGAGATCCGTTTTGAGACAGCTGTAACCGATCAGCCGCTGGGTGGGCCGGTACCGGCTCAAAAGGTGATGCGGGAAAGTAATGCTCACATGGTACGAGTAGGCGAGGAAGAGCGTACAGCTGCAGAAATGAAGGAATGGCTGCAGGCCGAACCTGAGCAGAAATCCTGGTGGTTTACGATCGGTATCATACTGGCTATTCTCCTCTTTATTTTTATCGGATATTATTTCTCTGTACATGGCGTCAGCACCCGGTCTGCCGGCAACCAGCAACTGCTGAAGCCAGCGCAGACTGCCCCGGTTTATCAAACACCCCGCTGATTTTTCTACTGGTATCGCATTTTGGACTTATTTTGCCACCGGTCCGGCTTGGGCCTGTCAATCTATGGAGGAACGCATTCATTATTCCGCCTGTCCTGTTTGTAACAGTCAGCAGTTGCGGGATGTTTTTCAGGTGAAGGATTATACCGTATCGCAGCAATTATTTACGGTGGCAGAGTGTGCCCATTGTACAGCCCGTTTTACTCAGGATGTTCCCGGTCCTGCTGCCATTGGGCCTTATTACAAATCGACAACCTATATCTCGCATACCAATTCCCGGACGGGATTGCTTAACCGGCTTTATCACTGGGTACGCCGCGGTACGCTGGTACGTAAGCGCCGCCTGGTACAGCAGGCCACTGGTAAGCGTACAGGAGCATTACTGGATGTAGGCAGCGGGGTGGGGGCATTTATAAAGGAAATGCGGGATCAGGGTTGGAACTGTACAGGTCTGGAGCCAGATCCGGATGCAAGGGCTGTGGCACAAAAAGATATGAATGTTGTGCTCGACGACAACTCCCGCATCTATCAGTTGCCTGATGCGCAGTTCGATGCTATTACCTTATGGCATGTGCTGGAACATGTGCACGATCTGCAGGGATATTTTCAGGCTTTCCATCGCCTGTTGCAGCCGGGCGGAGCCCTGCTGATCGCTGTTCCCAATTATACTGCTGCCGATGCAGCTTACTATAAAACCTACTGGGCTGCCTATGATGTACCCCGGCACCTCTATCATTTTTCTCCCCGTTCTATGCAGGTACTGGCCGGGCGGCACGGGTTTCGTATCGAAGCCTACCGTCCTATGTGGTATGATAGCTTTTATGTATCACTGCTGAGCAACCGCTACCGTAGCGGCAGCTACGGATGGATAAATGCAATATGGAATGGACTGCGCTCCAACTTTAAAGCATTATTTGATAGCAGGAAATGCAGTTCAGTTATTTATGTGTTGAAGAAAGGGAGTGGTCGGTGATCGGTTGCCAGTGATCGGCGTAACACGAATAACAAAAAAAGTATCATCTCTTTCTGACCACTAATCACCGATCACGGATCACTTACTAAAAGCTATTTCATACAGCTCCGGCCATAGTTTGCCGGTAATGTAGAATTTTCCTGTAGCGGAGTCATAGGCAATGCCATTCGGTACATCTGCAGCCGGATCGATGGTCTGTACGCGTTTCCAGATAGCGGTCAGATCGGCCTTGGCTACAATATGACCCGAACCCGGATCTATTTTCAGAATATAAGGTGCCTGGTATTGGTTGGCATAGATAAAGCCATCAATATATTCCAGTTCGTTCAGGTTGTAGCTGAGTGATCCGGCTTCAGTGATGGTTTGTGTACGCAGTAGTTTGAATCCATTGGGATCATAATAATAAAGTGTGGAGGAACCATCGGAGGCGATCAGGTCTTTGCCATCGGTAGTAAGTCCCCAGCCATCTGTACCAAGATCATATTCTTTGATCTTTTTGAAATCTTTCAGCGTATACACGAGTACTTTCCGTTCTTTCCAGGTCAGTTGGTAGATGGTATCGCGTAGTATAGTGATGCCTTCGCCAAAAAATCGCGGATCGAGCGAAATACTTTGAAGGGCTTTGCCGGTATTCAGATCTACTTTTATGAGGCGGGAGTGACCATAGTTGCCGGTTCCTTCATAGAGGTCTCCATTATAGACCTGTAGCCCCTGGGTATAGGAGGAGGTGTCGTGCGGATATGTTTTAATAATGGAAAAGGTAAGGGCTTTGGGCGGCTCCGCACCCGGAATAACGGTTTCCTGCGGCTTTGCGGGGGAGGGCCCACCACTGTTACAGCCGGCAATCCAGATCAGTGATACGAGAAAAAGTAGTTGTTTCATGAAATAATCGGGCTTGAATGTCAGCAAAAATACATCCTAACCGGATAGGTAGTTGTTAAAGCGCTGAACAGGTTTTTGCTATTCTTTTTCAGCCGGTTAGAAATAATTCATGCACTTTCAATAAAAACTTTATATTTGAGGATCA
>JAGODE010000183.1 GCA_017998385.1 Chitinophagaceae bacterium
GGATAGTACAGTGTAGTGCCGGGATGCAGGGTCACCTGGCTGCCATCTTCCAGTACGATCTGCTGCAGACTATCGGTCTCATTCTTTTGTTGATGAGTTTTTCCTTTTATCTGTGCACTAAACTCGCTGCCGGCTGACTGGGGACGCCACAACAGGTAGCCTGTAGCCAGGGCTGCTATAAGCAGTATGGCGGCTGCCATTTTTCGCCAGTCAAAACGGTTGCGTGATACAGGTATAATAGCCGCTGTATTTTTTTCGGCATCCAGGATGTTGCGTACTATTTCCTGCGAAATATGCGGAGGAAGTTCAGCCCCGGCAACATGGCTGCCGGCCAGGCTTTGTGAAATATGGTCTCCCAGTTCGGTATCGTACCGGCCGGAAGCCAGCAATTCAAAGAGTTCTTCTCTTTCCTGCGCACTGGCATTACCAGCTACATATAAATCAAGTAAATAGGCAAAGCGATCGTTTGAGCTCATAGAACGTGCAGTTCGGCTGTTTTACGTTAAAACAACCAGCCCATCTGCCCGGAGTACAGGCTCAGAGAAAATTTTTCAGGAAAAGAATAACCAGCGGAATTTCGATGCCCCGGCCGGCCAGTTGTACGCGAATCTGTTGCAGGGCGCGTGCCATATGCGTCTTGACGGTAAGCGGAGATATCCGAAGCCGCTCCCCGATTTCTGCGTAGCTCAGTTTTTCATGTCGGGCCAGTTCGAATACCAGCCGTTGCTGCTGAGGCAGTTCTGCTACCACCTCTTTCAAAACGCGGCTGTATTCCCGATCGTCGAGCTGCTGCAGGGTATACTGATCTGAAGATACTGAGTGATTGCCCAGGTGATGAAGGGCCTTCCATTCCACCGCCAGTCTTTTGAGGCGGTTCATAATATTATTGCGGGCTACGGTATAAATCCAGGCTTCAAGTGAGGAGAACCGCTGCAGGTCATGCCGCTCAAACCAGAGTTTCATGAATACATCCTGCACAACCTCCTGACCCAGGTGCGGCGATTTCAGATAGCGTACTGCCGTCTGGTAAACCCGGTTGCGATGCCGGTCATAAAGCAGCTGAAAGGCATAATGGCTATCCTCTGCCAGCAATGACAACAGCTTATATTCTTCATATTTAGAGCCTTCAAAATCCACTCGCTACTTTCGTTAGGGGACGAAAATAGGTGTTTTTACAGACATGCTCCGCTGTATAACAATTTGATAGTAACCCAGATCGGGAAGATTATCTGCGGGAAATGTTGCCTGCAGAACACAGCATACCGCTGATAGAAAGTCACCAACAGGAAACTGTACTGAAATCTGAGCCATCATCAATGAATATGTCAACAATTCACCTTTTTTATTGCCATATAAAAACTCCCTGCTATTACGAAAATTTCATACCTTTACGAACACTTCGTAACAATGGAGAAATTAACTGAACATGAAGAAAAAGCCATGCTGGCAGTCTGGCAAAACGGCCCCGGCTTTATAAAAGACTTCCTCGACCACATTCCCCGGCCCAAACCTGTCTACACCACTTTTGCCTCTACTATCAAAAACCTTGAAAAGAAAGGATACCTCAAAAGTGAAAAGATGGGACCGGCCATACGCTATAGTGCTAAAGTGAAAGAAGCTGAATATAAGAAAAGGTTCATGACCGGCGTGGTCAACGATTTTTTCCAAAGCTCTTATAAAGATGTGGTGGCCTACTTTGCCAAAGAAAAAAAAGTGAGTGTGGAAGAACTGAAAGAGGTAATTAAGCTGATTGAAAACCCCGAAAACTAAGCTATGCCTGCCCTGTTTATTGTATTACTCAAAATCAATATAGCGCTCCTCTTATTTGCGGCCGCTTATTACCTTGTATTGCGTCGTCTTACATTTTATACAATCAACCGGGCATTCCTTGTTTTTGGTATTTTATTTTCCAGCATTTATCCCTTCATTGACCTTACTGATTTCTTTTATCGCCATGCAAACAATGCCCTCACACTGGTGCCGGAAATGAATCAGCAGATGGTGACGCTCGCAAACAGCAACCAGTACTGGAACTGGATCATTCTGTTATTCTGGCTGGGAGTGGTAGTAATGGGTTTCCGCCTGCTGCGACAGTTCATGGCTTTATACAGTCTCCATACCCGCTCACATAAAACTATGCTTGGCAATCATCCGGTGCGTGTTGTAAACGAAAAACTCAGCCCGTTTTCGTTTGGGAAAAACATTTATATCAATCCTGCACTGCATGGCGAAGAAGAGCTGAATCATATCCTGACACATGAAAGTGTACACGTAAAAGAATGGCATACGCTCGACATTATCCTGGCCGAGCTGAGCGTGGTATTTTACTGGTTTAATCCGGGAGTATGGCTCATGCGAAAAGCCGTAAAAGAAAATCTTGAATTTATTACGGATGAAAAAGTGCTGCGCAAAGGCATTGACAAAAAAATGTATCAGTACAGCCTGCTTGATGTGGGCAGCATGAAACAGGCATTGCTTATTGCCAACAGTTTTAATCTTTCTGATCTCAAAAAAAGAATCCGCATGATGAATGTAAAACGTTCATCGCGGCTTACACTGGGCAGATATGTTTTCCTCCTGCCTGTACTTTTAGTTATCTCGCTGGCATTTACCGTTACCAAAAAAGAAATCAGTCAGGAAGAAGTCATAAGCCAACCAGCAACGCCGCCGGTTTCTGCCAGTATTACCAGGGTGGCTGCCGAACAATTATCTTCTTCGCCAGCTACAACCCAATCAGCACCGGTCGTTATAAAGCGCCAGCGCCCCCATGGCAGCAACCACAGAACAGCAAACCAGTCAGACAAAACCCTTTCCGATAAAACAACTGACGCATCTTCGCTGCCTGCAAAAAAAGTACAGGGTGTAATGATACCCGAAAGCAACAGCACAACGCCATCCGGCACACCAGATGACGAAAAGGTTATAACTGTTATAGGTTATCCCACTCCCAAAAACCGCAGCACCCTTTCCGATGCGCCACGTACTACAAAGGATTCTGTTTCTTCTTCAGGAAGCAACAGTGGGGAGCAGTCAAATCCGGTGAGAGTGGTTATGGGTTATAAAACCCCTCAGCGAAACTGATTCAGGAAGTATCAATTATTGAATCGTCGCACTCACTACAGCTCCCGCTTTTCTGTCGTACGCATATAAAATCGTATCATCACCAGATACTGTAAAACTCATAACCGGTCTGTCGAGTTTAATTCTCCTAACCGGTTTGCCATCCCAGCTGTATACGCAGATCGTATCATTTTCATTAGGCCTGTCAGTTTCATGCTGTTTCCCGGAATACAACAGGTAAATAAACCTGTCTGTAACGGCACCATTTGAAAATGCGAAGCGGGTTTTATCTGTACGTGCCGATACATCAATGCCCGCAGTCTGAAAGTGTTCAAAGGCAAAATCAAAATTTTCCGGCCCCTTTATAAGTTTACTGGTTTTCGTTGCGAGATCAAAAATTTCTATCCGGTCACTAAAACGCGCAGCGAGCACCATTTTTTCGCCTGCTGGTTTCAAAAAAAGAAAGCCTTCCTGTGCATGTTTCCATGAACCAAAAGGCACACCAGGCGGCTCCTTATCAAATGCCCCATACTGTTCTATATCTTTTCCTGAAACCAGGTCAATCGCTTCTACTTTGGATGGTGTTTGCTGTGCGCCGGCTCCCAGCAAACGGCCGCCAGCCGCTAATTGAGTTGAATAAAAAAAACGAGGCAGGTGATATTCTTTTACTACAGCAGAGTCGCTGCCGGCCTTATTCTTCAGGAGTTCGGTTGTAACCAGCTTATCAAGCACCATGTCATGCGCCCATACTTTATTTTCCTGAATAATCCCGGCCGACATAGCCCCAATTACCTGCCCATAGCCCTGCCCGGTTTCTATCAATCCATCTGGCAATTTCTGACCGGCAGACGAGTAGCGGTAAAAAACATAATCACCCGTATTGCCTTCGCCCCAGATATACAACAAAGAGTCTACCAGAAACATTCTGCGGGCTGCGGGTTCTTTCATGCGGAACACTGTTTTTAAAACCAGGTGGTTTTCTTCCGGAAATTTCGAAAAGCTGATTACCTCTGCCCCGCTTTGTGTCAGGCCCGGCAGGCAATAACAAGCTGCGATTAAGTAAAACAATAATTTCGTTTTCATATGTACACTAGAGATTAAAGGTGGCCCGTAGTATAAAAAATCTTTGCCTTATATCATACCGGTTCACAGAAAAAACAGCAGATGAAAGGGAATACAATTCATAGGTTTTCTGATTGGCTATATTACAAACATCCAGTTCCAGGTCTGTTCGCCATTTGGCCAGCCGGTAGCGGGCATTAAGATCGAGAAATACATAATTGACTGTTGATACGCCAGGTTGCCGGCTGTAAATATGCGTCGCTTTCATATTCACCAGAAAACCCGCAAAAACGGAATACCCGGTTGCCAGGTTCTGCTGCAATCGCAGCATCTTGTTACTGCCGGTCGCCTGTCCACGGCTGAGCCGCAGCTTACTGCTGCTCCAGAGCACAGCTCCATTATAGCTCACCGATAACTTTTTAAACAACTTTGTTTCCACACCAGCCGCCACATCACGGCTGGTATTATAAAACGGAAGCAGCTCATTATTGATATATTGCTCATAGCGGCCTTTATTGAAACCAGCTTTCAGCGATGCTGTCGTTTTGAGCGTAAAAATATATTTACTAATGCCGGCCGAGGCCTGAAAAGCACTTTGATCATTGGAATAAGGCAAAAGCACTGTCTTCTGAACATTATCTGTCAAAATACTCGACAGGATAGAGTTAGCGCGTATCTTATTATAACTAACCGCGGCATTGATGAAAAGCATGCTGATCGAGCGCTGGAAATTATAAAATAACCGGGGGCCGGTACTGTATTTTTCCTGTAGAGCTGCATCGTTGGCAAAAAGACTGCGGTAATTGGTAAGGATAGCACCCCGGTAAATACCGGAGATATTACCCACATTGTTGGTGTAACTATAGCTTAACTCCAGATAATTTTCTGCACCTGTCATAAGCTTGAATGCTGCAGACGGGTTAAATAAAAACTGAAGCTGCTTCTCATTTAGCAGGTATTCTTCTTGACGATAATGAATACCCTGTTGAATAAGCGGCAGCGAAAGACGAAGTTGCCAGCGGCTGTCGCCGAACCGGTAAACCGGATTAAGATAAAACCGCGACCGGCTCCATCTTAAGGCATTTCCTGCGTCGCCTTTATAGACGGTTTCCCTTGCATCGGACTGCAGCAGCGACAATGTGGAATTGAGGTCCTGCTCTTCCTGAACATACCCTACTTCGTAGGTCTGGCTCACCATGGTCTTACGGGGCATGTAGGATACATATACGTGACTGAATAAGGTAGGCGTAGCCGCTTTTTGCAGAATAGCTTCAAATGGCAGCCCTTCGTTAAGCAGATCGGCATTCAATCCGGTATCGATACGGAGACGCTGGGGATTATTATAGCTGTTTACATACCAGTTAATACTCACAATACCTTTTCGCACCGCCGGAGTCCAGTTAAAATGATTGGAAATATCAAACGTCCGGCTACGCAGATACTGATAAAAAGCATGCCCATTCAAATCCATATTGCTGGCATTGCTTTCTCCGGCAAAATTTAAGCGCAGGGTATTATTCAGGTAATACTTTTGTTTATTCACCATCAGGTTGAGCGCCGTATTGAACTGGTAGGGTTTGCGTACCGAGGATTGATTCTCGTAGTATCGGATGGTATCGGCACCCAGATAATTATCGACCATACTGGCATAGTTAAACCGGTTACGGTCAACCAGCAGCTGCATATTGAGACGCCATTGAAGTTTTCGTTTAGTATTGAAGAGGTTGTTGATGCTAATAAGACCAGACCGGTTGAAATAAAAATTTTTGCGGGGAATATCAGGGCTTCCTGCTGTACCGGCAGACAGTAATGCTTTGGGACGTGTATTACCAGTTTCATCGAGAAAAGAAGATGCGCCAAACTGAGCGATATCTCCTGCATAATCGATGCCGGTATTATTCGCTTTGAGCGAATTGATCATTTTGATCTTTTTATTGAGCAGTATCAGATCCGTTCCCGTATCAAATAAGCCAGGTAAACCGGCCCCTGCCATGACCTGGCCGGAGAGTTTTATACTGTTCTCATCTTTCAGTACCAGGTTGAGTGCAACATTATCGGTAGACACTTTATCCTGCAGTACTTTTACCGGCTGATGGTTTTGTATCACCTCTATCGATTTGATCATGTCTTTGTTGACAGCTTTTGTAGCCAGCTGATACCGGCCATCCATCAGATTATCACCATCGATATACAGGTTAAAGATGGGCCGGCCATTGTAATAGATCATACCGTTTTCACCTACCGTAAGCCCGGGCAGCCTTTTGATTACATCACCAATACTCCGGTCTTCTTCACGCGAAAAAGAGCTGACATTGTAACTGAGCGTATCGCCTCTTGAATTGATCACCGGTTTATTCCGGGTCTTTACTTCGGGCAGGGATACAACTTTGCGTACCAGGGAAAAATCGTAACTCTCGCGGCCCGGCTGCAACACCTGTTTCACCGCTTCGTAACTGAGGTTGCTGATCTCCAGGTAAAGCTGACTCAACTGCAGGCTGTCGGGCAGGCTGAAACGATACTGCCCCTGCTGATCACTATAGGTAAATGCGACCAGCTTTCCACCGTTTTTCTTGAGCAGTACGGTAATATGCGCCACTGACTGACCAGCGTGATCGGTCAGCCGGCCGGCAACCTGTTTTTGCCCGAACAAATCAGCATGCAGTGCTAAAAGAGCAGCAATTAGCAATAAACCCTTCATCGCTTCTTCAGTTCAATGGGATTATTATTGCTGAGTTGCGCTTCTTTTTTCTTTTTCTCAATCATCTGAGCCGCTTCTTCTCCTGTGCTGGATAAACCCGATCCATCGCGATAAGCCAGTTTAACAGTTGGTGAACCCGGGGGCAACTGCGCCTGCATACTGGCTACCGGATTTTCATAAAATGCCTCTTTTGCCTTTGCAAATGCGGCTTCGCTCACTTTAATCGGTTTTTTGCGGCCATATCCCAGATCTGTACCCAGACTGTCTTTATAAATTTCCTTTACCAGAAACCGTACTTCTTTTTTATCATCTTCCACTTCGAGTATAAGACCCGGTAAACCGGAAAATTTCCATGGTCCGCATTGAAACGGAAGTTCGCTGGTAAACCAGGCCGTGTAATTGCGACCGGCATAATAACCCGTGGCTTTCTGACAGGTATAGGCATCGATCTGGCGCGTTTCCTCCTTTACCGTCCAGTCAATCTGGGGCAGCTTTCCTTCCATGAGATATCGCTGCATACCCAGTGAGGCGGTGACATCAAGTTTTTTGGCACCTGGGTACTGATACAATTCAATGTCGGTGATACCCGGACCGTTCACGACTGCCATTGGCCGGCCAACAGCGACCACTGTTGGGCCTCCGCCGGTATTGACAGGCTCGGGCCGTGGTTTATTGGCAGCTCGTATATACCTGCTGCTGGTCTGTCCGAGCATTAAAAGCATGTCCTCGACCAGTGGCAGGTCACGATGATTCGTGTCATTTACATGCACTGTTTTGTATATCACATTCAGTATTACCTGTTCGGGCTCCTGCGCAAAAGACTGATTAAAAGGAAAAATAATTGTCGTTAAAATAAATATTATATATTTCATAATCATTGATTTGCATTACGATAATTTCGTAAAGCTACGATTATATCGTAAATAACCAAATCATTTTTTTTGGTGCATAAAAGTTCTGATAAATAAAAAAGCGCACCGGCTAAAAACCGGTACGCCTTTATCTTATATCATCTATGATGGTCTCAGCTGATCATTCGCGCCAATTCCGCTTCCAGCTTATCCATGTTTTCTTCATTCTTTTCCGTGATAATGCCGCGTAGCTTGCTGCATTCTTCCGGGTAGCTGAATTTCATTTTAAAAACTACCCTGGTTTTATGGGTGGCGATGGGTTCAAACAGGGCTTCTACCTGAAACTCATGCGGCGCACCTTCATGATTCCATACTACCTGAGCCGGCGGATCAATCTGTACAAATGTGCATTCATTGGGATAATTCGTTTTATCAGGCGCCTGGATCGCAAACAACCACTTACCGCCTGGCCGCAGATCGTATTGATCAATGACAGTAGTAAATCCTGCCGGTCCCCACCAGTTTTGCAGATGTGCAGGATCAGTCCAGGCTTTAAAAACGATGGCCTGTGGCGCATTTACGTCCCGGGTGGTAATAATAGTATCAGACCCGGGTATTTGCCATATACTAAGCTTATCCATGTCAATTTTTATATCCAGTCCTGGGTTTTAACGGTGAGTTCGGTTTCAACTTCACCGGTATGCTGTGTTGCTTTGGGCTCAAACAGGAGATTGAAGACCACTTCGCCATTGGTTCTGGGGCGATGCTCCACTCCTTTGGGCACTATCAGTATCTCGCCTTCGCTGACATGCACGGTATGGCCATCTCTGAAATCCATAATAAGCGTGCCTTTGAATACCATGAACAGCTCATCTTCATTTTCATGGCTGTGCCAGACAAACTCATCTTTGAGTTTGCATAGTTTTACATACTGGCCATTCAGTTCACCAATGATATGTGGTGTCCATAATTTGTCGAAAAGGGAGAATTTTTCTGCGATGTTGATAGCTGCTGGCTGTTTCATATAACTGTTTTTATTCTTTCAAAATAATTCCCGGGCTTTTAATACGCCTTCCTTTTTGAGCCTGAACAAATCGATCACATAATTTCCATATACTGCAAAAGCACTGTCACCTACCTGATTAAAATAAGGCGAAGGAAATGAAAGAATGCACTCCTTTTTATTTTCATCTACAAATTTCACAGGAAATCCCACCTTTTCTTCGAATGAAATTTTTTCAGGCCGTATTGTTGCCCCTTTATTATTCGGATGGTCATAGTCATCAGAATACGGTCCCGCCCATCGGCCATCCTTAGTTCTGAATAAAGGGTCATACATGTAC
>JAGODE010000438.1 GCA_017998385.1 Chitinophagaceae bacterium
GTATAATTGATCTCTCCATTATCCTTTTGCGGGAAATCGGGCAGTGTATAAAAAAGGGTATCAATTTTATCCTGGGAGGGATCAAGCGGTAATTGATTCTGACGACGGATAATTGCTGTAAATGGAGCCTCGTTCAGATCTCCTTCCTTGTCGAAAAAATTGAGGCGGATACGCAGTGTAGTGCCAGGGCCTACCTGTTTGGTATTATAATCTTTTATTTCGAGCCTGGGCTTGGTTTCAAACTTATCTTTGCCACATGCAGCTACAAGCAGGGCCACTGCAACTATAAAGGAGACCGGAATTAGCTTCATAACTCACAATTAATAAAACAAATATAATCTTTTTTCAACGCCCGGCCGACGAGATGAAAAGTCAATGGAACGATAAAATTTTTTCTGTAAACGAGGAGGGTTTTGAGGCCCTGGCACTGGAAATCTTCCGTTATCAGCATGCACAAAACCCTGTGTATCGCAGCTTTGCCGATGCATTGAGGGTACGGCCAGACCGGGTACAACGTCTGGAAGAGATACCTTTTTTGCCCATCCGTTTTTTTAAAAGTCACGATATACGTACCGGTCAGTTTGAGCCCCTGCTTCAGTTTGAGAGCAGCGGTACTACCGGTATGGTCAGCAGCCGGCACCTGGTTCGCGATCCTGCCCTTTACAGAGAGAGCTTTCTGCGTTGTTTTGAGCTTTTTTATGGCGATGTAAAAGACTATTGTATTATCGGGCTCCTGCCTTCTTATCTCGAAAGGGGGCAGTCGTCACTGGTTTATATGGTCAATGAGCTGATTGCCCGCAGCGGACATCCGGATAGCGGTTTTTATCTGCATGAGTTTGGCGAGTTGCATAAGCTGCTGAACCGGCTCGAAGCAGAGGGGCAACGGATATGGCTCATCGGGGTCACATTTGCCCTGCTCGATTTTGCCGCCACACATGCCTTACCCCTGCAGCAAAGCATCATACTGGAAACGGGGGGTATGAAGGGGCGCCGGCAGGAAATGGTGCGCGCAGAAGTACAGGCCATCCTTAAACAGGCATTTAGTTTAAAAGAGATTCATTCAGAATATGGCATGACAGAGCTGTTTTCACAGGCTTATGCGAAGGCAGACGGGCTCTTTTCAACCCCTCCCTGGATGAAACTCCTGTTGCGCGAAGAAGAAGATCCGCTGCAATTGCTTCCCTGGCGCGAGGCGGCAGACCGCCCACGCAGCGGAGCGGTTAATATAATTGACCTGGCCAATATCGACTCCTGTTGTTTTATTGCCACAGACGATGCCGCACGCCTGTATCCAAACGGCCAGTTTGAAATACTGGGCCGTCTGGACAACAGCGATGTGCGCGGCTGCAGCCTGCTCACTGCCTGATCAGGCATTATGCATCCACTCTCTGAATTGCGGAGCCATTTCCTGGCTTACAATAATGCAATGATTCAATTCCGGCAGGGTCAGATCCACAATAAGCTTCACTTTTTCATAAGCCTTAAAGCTTCTGATAAAATTGATATTAATAATATACTGCCTGTTGGCCCGGAAAAAACTGTTTTCATCCAGGCACTCTTCCAGTTCAGACAGATTTTTATCAGACAGGTACTTCTTTCCCCAGCGGTCTATCACATACACGATTTTATTTTCTGTGTAAAACAACACCACGTCATCGAGCCGGAGCGAAATACTTTCCATGCCTTTTTTTACCAGCAGTCGTTTCTTTTTGTGATCGCCTACATACTGAAGCATTTTTTTGAGTGAATGATGATCGGTGAAATGCTTTTCCAGCATCCGGTATTTGATAAGTGCTTTGCGCAGGCTTTCGCGGTCTACAGGTTTCAGCAGGTAGTCGATGCCATTGTATTCAAAGGCATTCATCATAAACTCGTCATAGCCGGTAATGAAGATGACAGGAGTGCGTACATGTCCCTGGTTGAAGATTTCGAAAGAAAGACCATCACTCAATTGTACATCACTGAAGATGAGGTCCACATCGGGCTGCTGCGACAGGAATTCAATACTTTCCCGTACAGTGCTCAGCCGTGCCTGCACCAGCACATCATCTGCCAGGGAAGATAAAGTGGAGATAAGATTTTCCTGGGCGGGTTTTTCGTCTTCGATAATAACAGCGTTTAACATGGCAAAGGTTTTTAGGGCGTTTCCGGTTGGTAGCCCGGATCCGTTTTGGTTAATAATGGTAGTTTTACAATAAATTCATCATTGGCGGTTTTCACAGAAATAGATTTACTGAAAAGAATTTTATAGCGCGCCCCCAGGTTACGCAAGCCGATACCGGTAGAATCGACTGCATAAGGTTTGGGCCTGATCCGGTTGCTGACATGCAGGTAGGGCCCATCCAGTCTCACTCTTATGAGCAGGGGATTTTTTTCAGAAAATTCATTATGCTTGATCGCATTTTCTACCAGTACCTGCAGCGAGCAGGGCGGTATCAGTACGGTTTCTGCAATCGATTCTGAAAGCGTTTGCAGTTTTAGCTTATCGTCATGCCTGATCTGCAGCAGGTAGAAATAGCTATGTATAAACTCCAGTTCCTCTTTAAG
>JAGODE010000010.1 GCA_017998385.1 Chitinophagaceae bacterium
GATCGACATTGGCGATATCATTGGTATAAAAGGATACGCTTTTATTACTAAAACAGGAGAGACTTCTGTACACGTTAAAGAACTGACCCTGCTGAGCAAATCACTGCGTCCGCTTCCGATTGTAAAGGAAGCCGATGGTCAGACTTTCGATGCTGTTACCGATCCTGAGTTCCGTTACCGGCAGCGTTATGCAGACCTGATCATTAATCCGTCGGTAAAAGAGACTTTTGAAAAACGGAGCCGCATGATCAATTCCATTCGCGATTATCTCAACCAGGCTGGTGCACTGGAAGTAGATACTCCTGTATTGCAGAGTATTCCCGGAGGTGCTGCTGCGCGTCCCTTTATTACGCACCACAATGCACTGGATGTTCCTTTTTACCTGCGTATTGCCAATGAGCTGTATCTGAAACGCCTCATCGTAGGCGGTTTTGACTGGGTATATGAGTTCAGCCGCAATTTCCGCAATGAAGGTATGGACCGTACCCACAACCCCGAATTCACAATCCTTGAGTTCTATGTAGCCTATAAAGACTACCTCTGGATGATGAATACAACAGAAGAAATGCTGGAACGTGTAGCCAACAGTGTCACAGGTGGTACAGATGTGCAGGTAGGTGATAAGGTGATCAGCTTTAAAGCGCCTTTCAAACGTATCAGCATTTACGATGCTATTCAGGAACATACCGGTTTTGATGTAAGCCGTATGAATGAAGAACAATTACGCTCTGTATGCCGGCAGCTGCATATTTCTGTAGAAGACAGCATGGGCAAAGGAAAACTGATCGATGAAATATTCGGTGCAAAATGCGAGAAGCATTACATCCAACCCACTTTCATTATCGACTACCCTGTTGAGATGAGTCCGCTTACCAAGAAACACCGCGAAAAACAGGGATTGGTAGAACGTTTCGAACTCATGATCAATGGTAAGGAAATTGCCAATGCATATAGTGAGTTGAATGATCCGGTAGATCAGCGGGAGCGTTTTGAAGACCAGGTAAAACTGATGGAGCGGGGCGATGATGAAGCCATGTTTATTGACAACGACTTTTTACGCGCCCTGGAATATGGCATGCCGCCCACTGCCGGTATCGGTATTGGTATTGACCGGCTTTGTATGTTGCTTACCAATCAGCCTTCTATCCAGGATGTATTGCTGTTTCCCCAGATGAGGCCTGAAAAAACACAACAATCTGCCCAGTAAGGACAGCCGTTTGCAGTTGATATATATCATAAAATAAACCGGCCTCAGAGAACTTTGACCAATTGCTGTTGCAACATTCAAAAAAAATCCTTAAATTCAAGGAGTTAATCAATTCAGGTTAAGGTTTTTTATAAATAAAAAAGGCCATTCTCTCCGGAGGAATGGCCTTTTTGTTTAATTAAGTCGTTAGTCCACAAACAGATCAGTATAAAGCTGGGCACCCGGCACAACTGCGTAGGCACTCAGATCAGTAATGCCCGCAGCTGCCAGTACCTGCTCATCTATAAAACAGTTTCCGGAACAGGCGTTAGCTGGCTGGGAAAAAATATAAAATGCCGCATCGGCCAGGATTTCCGGTTTGCGGCTCATACCGGCCAGCGCTTCACCGCCCAGCAGATTGCGCACTGCTGCCGTATCAATAGTGGTTCTTGGCCACAGTGCATTGGAAGCGATATTAAACGGTTTAAATTCTGCTGCCCAGCCAAGTGCCATCATACTCATACTGTATTTAGTGAGCGTATAGGCTACATGTCCGCCCAGCCATTTGGGCTGTAACGATATAGGTGGAGACAGCGTAAGGATATGTGCGTTTGATGATTTTTTCAACTGAGGAATGCAGTGTTTGGTTACCAGGAATGTTCCCCGCACATTTATAGCGTGCATCAGATCAAACCGTTTGGCTTCTGTTTGTTCCGTTGGTGTGAGCGAAATGGCAGAAGCATTATTGACCAGGATATCTATGCCGCCAAAATGTTCCACTGTTTTTTTAACCGCGGCCTCCACCTGTTCTTCAAATCGAATATCGCATTGTATGCCCAGGCCGCGCCCGCCGGCGGCCTCCATTTCGGCTGCTGCGGTATAGATGGTTCCTCCCAAACGGGGATTTTCTTCCACTGATTTGGCGGCAATCACCACATTGGCGCCTTCGCGGGCCAGACGCAATCCTATAGCCTTCCCAATACCCCTGCTGGCTCCTGTAATGAAAACTGTTTTGTCTTTCAACAACATAGTATCCTTATTTATTACTGAAGATAGGAAATGCAGCAATACCGTTGTTCAATCCCCTGGTAGATGCCCCGACCGGTCCGTAAATTCATTATCCGCCGAATCGACCAATAATGCGCTGGTGTAGATAAAATGCCCACCCTATTTTTGATCGCGATGGCAGCTCACAATAGTATGGCTGACATCTCAGGTAAGCGTCCCGTTTGAATCCATTATATCCTTGTGAAGAACCTCACCAATTTGAGCCAGCAAACTGTTTAGGGAAAACACCAATGGTTAGCTCTCAATGCAATACAGCAGCCCCGGTCTTACATAGGCCGGGTTTGTTGTTAATTAGGAGTAGTGCAAAAGAAATTATCAGGGCGCTTCTGCAAAACCAGATGAAGAGACCACCATATTACCCAGCGGCGAGCGGAATGTGACTGTTTTTAGATCCTGGGTCGCTTCCATACCACGGCCACCACTGATGTTATTTCCAGGCGAGCAGTAAGTAGCTACACTATCTGTATAAAAAATAGCTTTATTCTGATCCCACCACAGATCATGACAGCGAAGGGTATCCCCTTTTACCGTAACGATCACCACGCTATCGCGCAGATATACTTTGTCAAGGGTTTCGAAGTATTTTCCATACTTACTGTCGAGCCTGGTTTCAATACGTGTGCTGTCGTCATAAAAATCCACATGCAGTGAGTTGGGAAACTCCAGGTATTGTGAGTCGCTCATGACACGATACATAAGCGGCGCTTTAAGTCTAGCTTTCATTTTTCCCGCCTGGCTCAGGTAGCTTTCCACATCCTGAGCCACTTCCTGCATTTGCACCCGTTTGGTATAGGCATCTATTTCGGCCTGCGAGTTCTCGCAGGAATACAACAGCACACTGGCTGCCAGCACGGGCAGCAGACTACGAAATATTATCCGGTAGAAAGGCTGTTGATTTTTCATGCGTATACGCAAGTTACCTGATAGCCGGCAATAAAGCTATTAGTCAAACTTACGTTTGATATACCACAGATCGCTTAATGCAAAACCGGCCGAGATTCGGAACATGTTTTCTTTAAGCAAATTGTCGTTATTGCCACGGCGTATATACTCCAGCGAGATATTAACCTTGGTTTCCTGGTACATAGCCTGGCGGGAAAATTTGCGTATCGGCAGATCAAAACCGGCCGTAACACCAAACAGAGGCAGTTTTTTATCTACCTGTATATAATCGGTGCCTACAAAGAAGCCGGCACGATAGGTAACATTGCTGAAATAATTATTCTTAAATACAGGCCTGATCTGACCACCTACACGAATCTCTTTTTTATTGCGCAGGGTGGGATCCTTTTCGCCATAAAAACGATAGTCGCCCCATTTTTGCTGTACCACATCAACCCCAATAAGCCAGGAGGGTTTGGATCGGTCAGTACTGTTCTTTTCGAGTATAAAACCTGCTGTAATATTCTGGGGATAGATAATTTTACCTTTTACATCCAGTTGCTCAGAAACACTATCCAGCCGCACATAGCCTGTTGAGGCATCATATACGTAGGTCTCACGAATGACATCCTGTTTGGCATTCATTTTTTGTTCTGTATTACCAAATGCACCCAGCGTAAGCGCTATTTCTTCCTTTGCGGTACGCTTAAGCACAGCAGTGTATTGCAGGCCAAGGTCAAGATGTACATTTCCAAAAGTTGTCTTTGTCTGAAAATTGCCCGCATTGTATGCCAGCGAATCATTCAGAATCGAAAGACGATTGCTGTAATCTTTTTTTCCAAACATATACCCGCCGGTGACGCCCAGGCTCAGAAAATGGCGATCGCTGAAGCGAATTTTGTAGCCGGTTCCGGCAGATACGAGGTAGGTGCCACCATCGCCTTCATTCAGAGTATTTGAACTGTCTATCGGTAATCCGGTATTAGGATCAGTAAGACGCGCAAATCGGCTGATCTTATAGCTGATACGTGAAACCGGGCGAAGGCCAAAACTCAATCCCCAGTTGGGACGAAGGGGCATACCCACCATCACATGCGAAAACAGCATATTGCTGGCATTGAAACGTCCTACCGAACTCGGTTCACGCAGTGTGCGGCTGTCAATCTGTACACCCGCATCAAAAATGGCCCGGCCAGATTCCAGTTTTTTGGAAGACACCTGACGGCGCGCCTGGAAGTTGGCCAGGGCTGCAGGGTTGCTGTAGTTTATGGAAAAGTAGTCGATGTAACCGGCAGAAACACCACCCATTGCCCGGCTGTTTACATTGGTATTGGGTACAAGGTCGCCCAGGCCATAGCGGCTGTAAGGAGAATTATCTTGCGCAAATACAGGAATACAAAAAGCAGTTAGAAACAAGCTGAATGCAAACCTCCGAACACCTAACACATTGATTATCTTAGGTGTTATTAACTTCACTAATGGCATAAAGACCTTTAAAGATTAAATCAGGGTCTGCAAATATCTTGTTTTTCAGGTGTGAAGCCAAAAAGACCGTATCACCCCCGGTTAACAGCACGTTAAAGTTGTCGAATTTTTGACGGTATTCATCTATAAAACCATCCATTTCATAGACCATACCCATTACAACTCCGCTTTGAATATTAGTATGGGTATCGTAGCCCATCAACGGCACATTCGACGTAGCTTTTACCAGTGGCAGCTTAGCCGTATAATAATTAAGCGATTTGAGACGCATTTCGAGCCCGGGAGAGATTCCCCCGCCAATAAACTCATTGTACTTATTACAGAAATTATACGTAATGCAACTACCCAGCGCTATAATCAGGTTATGTTTTCCCGGATGAAAATGTACAGCCGCCGCTACCAGTGCCAGGCGGTCTGCGCCAATTGTTTCGGGCCTACCTACAGGAGTAGTAAATGGCAGCCTGGTCAAATGGCTTAGTTTATGAAAACGGCTATGGGCGGCCAGCAGGGTTTCTATACCTGCATTATGCTCAATGACCGACGACAGGATCGTTTTGGCCGGCTTATATGTATCGAGCAGTTGCTGAATTGTGGCATCAGCATCATCATCGAGCATTTCCACACGCCTGATCTCCGCATTTTCAAAAAGCGCCACTTTCCGGCGGGTATTCCCAAAATCAAAACAAAGTGTAACAGACATGAGGGCAAAATAAGGAATTAGTGATCTACTTCACATCGAAGCCTTCCAGGTTTCTGAAATGGCCGTTTAATTTTACTTTTTCTTTCAGCTGCTCCAACCCTGCCAGCATCGGCAATACCCTGGCAAGATGTCTTTTGAGGTATTCCTGCCGCTGCCGTTCATCGAGCAGACCCAGTAACTCATATTCTTCTTCCAGTGAAAGCCCTGCATGATGCGCCACATCATAAACACTGAGCTGTTCATCGGGCTTTGCAAAATTCTTATTCAGGTTCATTACCCGGTGCAGCTCACGCAAACCCGCCATTACCGCACGCATCTGCTCCATGTTGCCCTGCTCGCTGTTATTCGGATAATTCACGATAGCGCCACTATAAAGTTTATCGGGAATACTGCGAATCACTTCCAGGATGCGAAAAACCCTTTGTCCCCGTGTACGAATATCCATTTCACCGTTTTCATGCACTTTCACAATCGCTGTGATCTCCACCAGTGAGCCAAAGTCCTGTAGCCGGTTTTCAATTACTGTGGGAATACCAAATGGCTTACCCTGCTCGCTGCACTCATTGATAAGCTGCCTGTACCGGGGTTCAAAAATGTGCAGGTTGAGTTCCTCTCCCGGATACACCACAATTCCTAATGGGAAAATGGGAATGAAATTGGTCATACATTCAAAGGTATTCTCTTTTACAATTTTTAGTGCAATGAGTATTATCGGGTCATCAAGCCTGTTTGCCGATAATACATTCCTTATTTATTCCATTTTACTACCTTGTTTGCCACGCCTTTTTTTAGCAATACCTTGCAGTATATTAATAGTCTATGTGGCAGCAACTATTATTACAGCTTCAGGCCGGAGACAGGCGTGCACTCGCCAGATGTATATCGCTTGTTGAAAATGAACAGGAAGGATATATGGCATTTCTGCAAGCCCTCCCTTCCGGGCAGGCTCCTGTAATAGGCATTACGGGCCCTCCGGGAGCAGGGAAAAGTTCTTTGGCAGATGCATTGATAGGTGCCCTCACCGGCGCTGGCAAAAAGGTTGGGATTATCTGTGTAGATCCTTCATCACCCTTCAACCAGGGAGCGGTGCTGGGCGATCGCATTCGCATGAATCGATGGTTCAATCATCCGGATGTATATATCCGGTCGCTGGCCAGCCGGGGCAGCCTGGGAGGATTAAATCAGATGATCATCGAAATCACTGCCGTACTGCAGGCCGTCGGCTTCGACTATATCCTGATCGAAACAGTAGGCATCGGGCAAAGTGAAGTGGAAATTGCCGGCCTGGCAGATACAACCGTGGTGGTACTTGTACCCGAGTCGGGCGATGAAGTACAAAACATGAAATCGGGGCTTATGGAAGTGGCAGATATTTTTGTGGTCAATAAAAGCGACCGACCTGACGCTGACCATTTTATAAAAAATCTGCGGGGTTCCATGCAACCCGGCCGCATGGTTCCTGTGATAAAAACAGTGGCTATCTCTGGAACCGGTATTCCTGAATTATTGGAACAAATTTTGCAACATCAGGCCCGGATAAGTGAGGATAAAAAAGTGAGACTTTTAGCTATAAAAGCCGTTTATATTTTACAGCGATTACAGTTAAAGGCATATGATCTGGAAAAATTTTCTACGCTTATCCGCCAGCAGTTGGTTGCCGGCAACTTTAATCTTTTTAGATTTATCAGAGATATAAAACTAAATCGGGATGGAAGCTGATCCAGTCAGTATTGTAATGTGCACCTACAACGGTGAGCCATTTGTTGCCCGTCAACTCCAAACCATTTGCGGGCAAACCTATACCAATCTGGAAATTATTGTAGTAGATGATTGTTCTACTGACAATACCTGGCAGCAGATCAATGAATTTGCGCGCAGCGACTCGCGCATCAAAGCCTATCGTAATACCGTGAACCTGGGTATTGCCAAAAACTTTGAACAGGCCTGCAACCTCGCCAGCGCTGACTTTATTGCCTTCTCCGACCAGGATGATTTATGGCACCCCGAAAAGATTGAACGCCTGATGCAGTTTTGGCCAGACGATGTGCAACTGGTTTATTGCGATTCACAACGCTTTCAGGGAGATATTGATCACCTCTCGGGAGTTCCCCGGAGAGGATACAGGCGTTTTGAAGGACAGGATATCCGTAAACTCGCCATCTTCAATACCATCAGCGGGCATTCACTGATCCTGAAAAAGGAATTACTCAAAAAAATATTTCCAACAGCTGATACCGTTTACTACGACTGGAAAGCCGCCATTGCAGCGGCCTGTAGCGGAGGAGTGGCTTATCTTCCAGAGACCCTCACCTTTCAGCGTGTACATAATCATAATGCGTCTGTTGATTCGGAATTGGATATCGGTTCAATAGAAAATATTGCGCGGTTCCGCAGTATGGTTGCCAATCACAGCAAAGAATTCGAAAAAGTAAGTGGTTTAAGCAGTACAGATGCAGCCTTTCTTCATAAACTGGGCAAACTCATGGAAGAAACAGCTTCCAATACTATATTTTCCTGGCGCCTCTTTCTCTTTTTATTTGCCAATCAGAAATGGCTTTTCTGGCAAAAAAAGAAAAAAACGGCTTTCTTTTCACGCCTTAAACTCTGCTTCCGGCTCTCTACAATATAGCCTTGCTGCAACGGTTTTACCGGATTGGTTGTTAAGCAAATTAATACAGCTGTAACTTTTACTATATAATAGAATTTCCCTATTTTGCTTCAACTACCATTATGTCCAATACCTCTTTATTAATTTCCACGTACAATTGGCCGGCAGCGCTGAAAGTATGCCTGGATAGTGTATGCATTCAATCGGTCTTACCCAAAGAAGTCATCATCTGCGATGATGGCTCGGGCGAGGAGACTACTGCTTTAATTGAGTGCCTCAAGAAAGATTTTCCTGTTCCGCTTATTCATATCTGGCATCCCGACGAAGGTTTTCGGCTCGCCAGCATCCGTAACAAAGGCATGGCAGCAGCCACAGGCGAATACCTGATCCAGATCGATGGTGACCTGCAATTGCACCGTCATTTTGTAAAAGATCATATTGCCTTCCGCCAAAAAGGAGCATTTACAACTGGAAGCCGCACCATGCTTTCTTCAAAAAATACTGCCCTGCTTATCAATAACGCATACGCTGATAAATTAAAAGTCATTGGCAATCGCAATTTCTTTAACCAGCTGCGTGTACCCTGGGCACAGCATTTTCTGGCTACCCGGTATAAGAATAAAGGACGCCATCTCTATTACGTAAAAGGCTGTAACATGGCTTTCTGGAAAGAAGACATTATGGCCATTAACGGATATAACGAGGATTTTACAGGCTGGGGACGCGAAGACAGTGAAATCGCTATCCGCTTAATGAATATAGGCGTAAAAAAAAGGTTTCTTAAGCTGGGAGGAATCTGCTATCACCTGCATCATCGCGAGGCATCAAGGTCCATGGAAGAATCAAACCTTCAGCTCATGAACAGGGCAATACGTGAAAAAACTACCTGGGCGGTTAATGGTATTGGCAAATATCTCCTTTCTGCATATTAAAGAAAGGTATTATCAGCGGTTATTCTTCCACCAGCGATAGCCGATATAGCCGATTATTAAAAGGGGAGTAAAGGCCATATACAGAATACCTGTATTGAGCGCCCTGGCTGGCTTTTCACCCAGCTGTTGGGCCGTTTTTGTACAGATCGAACATTGAGCAGAGACTGGCTCCAGCATGCTCAAACTGGTCACCAGAAATAACGTCATAAACCACTTTTTCATCACTGCCGGATTTTGCGCAAAGGTAGCACCTATTCAGCAATGATAAAAAATAGCAGGCGGTATCACCGGGTTACCGTTCCGGCAGTCCGGAGGTATGTTTCTACCTGTCGCAGCATAGTTTCCACCAACTGCTGAATTTCAGCAGAAAAACTATACGATTCCTTCAGACGGCCGCTGCTGAGCAGAACACTCCACCGGAAAAAACAAATCCCGGACTTTCATTGATAAGGTGAGTTGATAAGAAAAAAAGGGTACGGTTCTTCTTCTGTTATTCGGTAGCAGTATCAAAACTACTTTTTATCAACTGGCAGCAATCGTTCAATGAGTGACTGGTAGAAAAAATGAGTAAAAGGCAAAAAAGACTTTTAAAATCGCGAAAACAGGTCCATAAACTCCTGCTTACGGTTGCGGGATATGCTTACGGTTGCGTCATTGTCCATAACAATATAACCGCCATCGCCACGCACAAATTTTTTGATGTGATTTATATTGATCAGGAAGGAGCTGTGTACCCGGTAAAAATCCGGACCACTGAGCGCTTCATCAATTTCTTTCAGCACTTTTGAAATGAGTATTTTCTTGCCGCCACTCAGCACTACATGTGTATAGTTGCTTTCAGCTTCGCAATAGATAATATCTGCGGTAGGCACAAAAATGAGCCCGTCATTGGTAGTAAGCGCAATTCGCTGGGGCGTGCTTTTCGCCGGTTGATTGATATTCTGCAACAGGAGCTCAAACTGCTCTTTGGTAGGAATAGTCTTTTTTTCCTCCATGCGCGCAATGGTAGCCTTCAGATCATCGGGGTCCACGGGTTTCAGCAGATAATTAAGTGCGCTATACTTAAAGGCTTTAATCGCAAACTGGTCATAGGCCGTACAAAATACCACATCAAAGAATAGTTTATCGAACTGCTCCAGCATATCAAACCCGTTCATCCGAGGCATTTCAATGTCCAGGAAAACCACGTCCGGCCGGTGGCGGTTGATGGCCTCAATCCCCATTTCTGCCGAATTGCATAGTGCTGCTATCTCTACCTGCGGACAGTAGGTTTTGAGCAGCCACTCCATCATTTCGAGGGCATTTTTTTCGTCGTCGATCAGGATAGACTTTATCATAGCAGTTTTAAATTATGTGTCAATGGATATTTTTACTGTCACCCGCGTTCCCGCTGTTTCGCCGTTGCTGCCGACAAGGTCTTCTACTACCACAGATGATTCCAGTTGCGATTGTTTATTGAGCAGCGACAGCCGGTCTTCTGTCAATTTCATCCCCAGCGATTTTTTAGAAGACACCGATTTGCTTTTCAGCTCACGGGCTTTTACGCGGCCTATGCCATTGTCTTCTATTACACATTCCAGCAGTTGCGCCGACTTGCGCCGTACATGGATAGATAAATGTCCTTCGGTTTCTTTATGCAGCAGGCCATGCCAGATCGCGTTTTCCACATATGGCTGAATGATCAATGGTGGCACATATACTGTTTCAGGTTGTACCGTATCGTCTACTGAAATGACATAGTCGAACTTTTTTTCGAAGCGGATGCTTTCCATTTCAATATACAGCCGCAAGGCCTCCATCTCATTGGCCAGCGTAACAGACTTGCTGTTGGAGTTGTCGAGTATCAGTCGGATTAATTTGGCAAAACGGGTAAGATACAGAGAAGCTGTAGCCTGATCGCTTTTTACAATATACCGGTTTATAGAGTTAAGGCAATTAAAGATAAAATGGGGATTCATTTGCGCCCGTAATGCCTGCATTTCCACATCTGCCATTTTTTGTTGTGTGTCCATGAGTATGGCTTCTGCACGGGCTTTCTCAGCCTCCGCTTTTGCCTTCACAATTTTGTTGGCACACAAGGAAGCGATTGTTGTGAGAATAGATAAATGCTTTTGAGTAAAGAACCCTTTTTTTGAGTGCTCGCAGTCTATCACCCCCCATATTCGGCCATTGCTGATGATCGGAACGGTGATTTCCGAATAGCGGCGTGCCATATCCATTATATAACGCGGGTCGCGTGTTGTATCCGGTATGATCTCCGCTTTGCCGGTGCGTGCTACCGCACCTGTTATGCCCTGACCCAGCGGAATTTCGATAGGGTTATGAATTTCGCTGTAATTAGCACTCTTGGGCCCATGAGCTGCCCGCTGAATCAGTACCTGTCGTTCGTGATCAACCAGGTAAATCACACAATCTTCAAAATGCAGCCGCCCGATGCAGTTCTTTGCCACATCCCAGAGAATCGCTTTTACCGAGTTAGTCTCATAAATACTCGAAGCAAAATAATTAATAGCCTGTTCAGCATCCAGCTCTTCCTGTTTTTCCCTCAACTGGCGGTTTCTTTTGGCCACAATCCAGCTAAGCAGGACAGCCAGCAATACAAATGCCCCGGCCACAAACCACCATCGTTGCCACAGCGGGGGGCGCACTACCAGCGTCAGTTCATTAGCGGCATCTTTCCAGTTAATTCCGTCTGTGCTCGCTTTTACTTTAAATATGTAACGACCCGGAGGTAATGAAGAGTATCGGGCCTCGCGTATATCCCTGCCGTTTTGCCATTGCTGCTCATATCCTTCCAGTATATATCGGTATTGAATATTGTAGGCGCCTTTGAGATTATTGGCAGTAAACCGAAAGCTGATACTGTTTTTATCATATTTCAATTTAACCACTTCATTGCCGCCGATGTAAAAGGAAGAGTCATTTACAGCGACCTGGTAAATATTTACACTGAGATCGCTGGGCGTATTCAGCAATTGCTGGGGATAAAAATAAGTAATGCCCCGCCGGCATCCCCACAGTAGTTCGCCATTACTGCTTTTCAAATAGCTGGCCACTCTGAATCCCTCCTGCGTAAGCCCCGCACTCTGATCAAAGTACTGCATACTGTGTTTGTCGGGATCGTAGCGGATAATAACTTTTGTATTAGCAATCCATACCTTTCCTTCAGAATCTGTAACCACACCTTCGCAGTTATCATACTTCAACCCATTCTCTCTGGTAAATGTCTGAATACGTCCTTCTTTTATGATGCTGAATCCCCTGGATGTGCATACATATACCTGACCGGCCTCATCTTCATATAACGTATAGCACACGTTTGACGCCAGGCCATGAGCGGTAGTAAAATAATCAAGCCTGTTGCCGGACCTGTCGTAACAATACAATCCATTGCTGCTTGCCATCCATATCCGGTGTTTCCGGTCTTCCAGTACAGCATTTATCCGTTTGCCATCCAGTGAGCCAAGTACAGGATCATTTTTAAAAGCACGCGCTCGTAATGTTTCCGGATCAATGGTGTAAGGCCCCAGCGTAGACACTACCCAGATCTGTCCATCACTGGCCTGGATCATATCCATTATATATAATCCGTGAAGAGCAATGCCCAGCGAAGTATCACGCGGCACTTTTTGAAAACGCTCAGTTACCGGATCAAATATGGCAACCCCATCGCCATGAGCGCTTACCCATACGCGTTTCTTTTTATCGATGCACACAGCCTTTATCTCCAGGTTTTGCGCACCCGTCCAGATCGGATTGGATAAATAATAATAAAAATCGAACCGGTTCTTTTTTCTGTCCCAGCGTATTAATCGCTCCAGGGCACCCATCCAGATTACCTGATTATCATCTTCGGCCATCCGGTTCACATAGCTATCATAAAAATCGCCCTTGCCATTTGTCATCAGGCGCAGGTAATCTGCCTGCCGGTTATAGATATTAGAAATACTCACGCCAGCCACGCTGGTGCCTACAAGAATATCACCATTTCGCCCGCTCAGCACACGCCATGTCATGTTGGCTCCCAGTGAACTGGGGTTAATCGGATCATGCGCATAGCGAAGTAACTGGCCCGACTTATCAATAATGACCAGGCCGGCAAAACCAGTACCCACCAGTATATCGCCATTGGCTGCCGGTCTTACTTCTGTAATGGTAGAATTAATAACCCGCCCGTTCAGTTCACTGGTGAGTTTATACTGGCGGGTTACTTCATGGGTACGCATATCGGCGATCAACACCGTACCATGTTCCTGACCAATAGCGAGCTCATGCGCTGAATAACGGCAAAGGCTGAAAACAGCAGTAAATGGCTGCTGGTATACCGGCTTTTTCGCCGCATAATCCAGCACCATCACAAGACTGTCTGTAGCATAGATGATCCGGTCTTCATCAAAAGGATCTGCATCATGAAAACGATTATAATTAAGATGCTGCGGTATCCAGGTCAGCTGCTCCCATTTTTCGCTTTTCTCATTGAAATAAAACTGGCCAAGACTTGTAAATAACACAATGCCATAAGAACGGGTATCCTGAATAGTTTTGCAGCCAAAATTTACGATAGAATCCTGCAGGACCACCCGGTGAAAATTGCGTTTTTCATCAATCCAGGTAACGCCCTCTGTTGTTCCCAGCCATACGCGGTTGCGGCTATCACAGGTCAGGTGACTTACATTATTGGAAGCCATTTGTGGCCGGTCCTCTTTTTTATATGTCACCACCGAGTAACCATCATATACATTGAGACCATCTATCGTGCCTATCCATAAAAATCCTTTCCGGTCAATGATCATTGACCTTACATTATTATCAGAAAGGCCATTGACGGTGCTGAGATGAGTAAAGGAAAAAGACTGGCCCCTGAGCTGCGGATAAGCAGCCATGAATACCAGTAATAGCAGGAGCCTGTATATGGTTGACAGCATAGTCAATCCGGTAAAATAGATCAGTCGGCGTTGGTTTGGCCAGGTCGTCTGGCATCTTAATACACTGAAATTTAGCATTTAATATCGAACCTGGCCGTTTCGGTTGAGTATTTGGCAGAGGCATTGAGTATTTGGCCGTTTGTCTTACCCAATAAGCAGGTTTTTATTATTTTACTGCAGCTCCTGCGGTATAAAGCAAACCATTCTTCATACAGACAAACACAATACCCTGGTTCCGGTATTGCAACCCAGCATTCTGAATCTTACTTTTATTATCAAATAAACATGTATGCGTCCGGTATTACTGACAACACTGCTGTTACTGAGCTTTTGGGCCAGCAGCCAGGAAAAAACAGCTGCAGAGTTATATGACTCAGGCGTAAAGGCTCGCAGTGAAAAAAAATATGAACAGGCTGCCGATTTGTTTAAGCAGGCAACCGCACTGGACCCTTCAATGGGTAAGGCCTGGTACGAACTGGGCTGGTGTAGTAATGAGCTGAAAAAGTATAATGAAGCGGCCAGATCGCTGGAAAAATCACTTACGTTACTGGGTGATCAGGCTAAAATATTTTTTGAACTGGGTTATGCCAATCAGTTCCTGAATAATAAGGAAAACGCCAAAACAAATTATCTGCGTTGCCTGGAAATGAATAAAGAATATTCAGCTGCCTACCGGCAAATGGGCCACCTTTATTTTGAACAGTTCAGCGATTACAAATCGGCACTTACTTATTTCAACGAATATCTGAGCCGTGCAAAAGAAGAAGATGTATCGGCCCTGGCCTGGTACCGGAAAGGATATTGTGAAGTAGAAGTGGCCGATTATGAAAAAGCTGTGGTTTCTTTAAAAAGAGCAACGCTGATCGATAATAAATTTCTCAAAGCCTATAACGAACTGGGATATGCCTATTATAAGCTCAGCAAATCTGCCGAGGCAATTGATGCATACAAAACCGCCCAGTATATAGATCCGGAAAACAGTACGGCCTATACCGGTCTGGGCGATGTATACCGTATGCTTACAAAAGAACCTGATAATGCCTTTGATCAATATCGTAAAGCAGTAGAGCTGAATCCCAAAAGCACCAACTCTTATTATGGTATGGCCTGGTATTTTAATGAGAAGGCGCGCTACGATGATGCTATTCTTCAATTAAAGAAAGCTATAGAAATAAGTCCCAATACAGCACAATACCACACAGAACTCGGCTATAGTTACTATGGCCTCAAGCAGTATTACGATGCCATTAGTTCGTTTGACCGTTCGCTGGCAATCCGCGAGTCCATGCTGGCTTATTACTACAAAGGGCTTACATTGATCGAACTGAAACAAAAAAGCAGTGCTCAGGAGGTTTATCAAAAACTCGCCAAGATCAACCCCGGGCAGGCAGAGAAACTGCTCACGAAGATTAAAGCCATGCCCTGACAAAAATAAACCCGCCCGTATTCCAGTTGGGTGATACGGGCGGGAGTTGAATTAGTTGCTGAACTAACTTTTATTCACTAGAGCGCTTCGGCGCTCATTTTTTTGCTTTGTTTCTGACGCTCATTCTCATCCAGAATCACTTTGCGCATTCGGATGAAGTTAGGAGTAACTTCAATACACTCATCATGCTGAATGTATTCCATACACTCTTCCAGCGTCATCAGTGTTTTGGGAGCGATACGTGTGGCATCATCACTGCCGCTTGCGCGGTGGTTGGTGAGTTTTTTTGCTTCCGTCACATTCACCACGAGGTCGCCTGGTTTAATGTTTTCAGCCACTACCTGTCCTGCATATACTTCTTCGCCCGGATCTACAAAGAAGGTACCGCGATCCTGTAATTTATCAATAGAGTAGGCGGTTGTCTTGTCGGTGTTTTTCGACAGCAATACACCATTGTTACGGCCGGGGATCAGACCTTTCCATGGCTTGTATTCGCTGAAACGGTGTGCCATTACTGCTTCACCTGTAGTAGCTGTCAGCATTTGCGTACGCAGTCCAATCAGTCCGCGTGAAGGAATTTCAAATTCAAGATGCTGCATTTCGCCTTTTGTTTCCATGACCAGCATCTCTCCTTTACGGCGGGTAACCAGGTCAATCACCTTTGAAGCAAACTCCTGGGGCACATCTACTACCAGTACTTCATAAGGCTCGCATCTTTTGCCATCAATCTCTTTCACAATTACCTGCGGCTGACCCACAGTAAGCTCATATCCTTCGCGGCGCATCGTTTCAATAAGTACACCCAGATGCAGGATACCGCGGCCATATACCACCAGGCTATCACCTTCCTCGCTATCCACTACTTTCAGGGCCAGGTTTTTCTCTGTTTCCTTCATCAGCCGGTCGCGCAGGTGGCGGGAGGTTACAAATTTTCCATCACGTCCAAAGAATGGTGAGTTGTTTACCGAGAACAGCATGTTCATGGTAGGCTCATCCACACTGATTACCGGCAATGCTTCGGGGTTTTCAGCGTCGGCAATAGTATCACCAATATTGAAATCCTCAATACCTACTACGGCACAAAGATCACCTGCTACTACCTCGCTCACTTTTTTCTTACCCATTCCTTCAAATACATACAGCTCGCGCACTCTTGTCTTCCGTATAGTACCATCGGCCTGCATCAAAGCTACCGGCTGATTTTCGCGGATAGAACCACGGCTTACTTTACCAATAGCAATACGGCCCAGGAATGAAGAATAATCCAGCGAAGTAATCTGCATTTGCAGAGACCCTTCGGAGACACGGGGAGGAGGTACATGCTTGAGAATTCCGTCAAGCAGGGGGTTAATATTATCTATCTGGGTCAGACTATCGTTGAACCAGCCGTTTTTACCACTACCATAATATGTAGGGAAATCCAGCTGTTCTTCTGTAGCATCCAGGTTAAAGAACAATTCAAATACAGCATCATGCACCTCATCGGGGCGGCAATTGGGTTTATCTACCTTATTGATCACCACAATCGGCTTCAGGCTGAGTTGAAGGGCTTTTTGCAGTACAAAGCGTGTTTGCGGCATAGGGCCTTCAAAAGCATCTACCAGCAGGATCACCCCATCAGCCATTTTAAGTACCCGCTCTACCTCACCACCAAAATCGGCGTGACCAGGGGTATCGATCACATTAATCTTAACGTCGTTGTACGTTACTGCAGCGTTCTTACTAAAAATAGTAATCCCGCGCTCACGCTCCAGGTCGTTACTGTCCATGATCAGCTCACCGGTTTCCTGATTGTCCCGAAATACCTTAGTGGCATGAAGGATTTTGTCAACCAGTGTAGTCTTACCGTGGTCAACGTGCGCAATAATCGCTATATTTCTGATTTGCATATTGAGTATTTATGACCCGCAGGTCTTCTTTATCATTTTTCCTTCAACTTACCCACACCATCCGCACATCGGGTCTGTTTTCACCGATGTAAACAGTTTATTCTAAAGCACTATAACAAATTTCGAATCTGTGGGCGATATTTGCCAGCTCAATGACAATGCCCAAAGCTGTGGCAATCAACGCTGTGAAAGTGGTATCCAGTCCCAATCCAACACTTCCTGCCGATTCTTTTCCGGATTGCCCGCTTTTTGAGGCGGCAAAGGTACATCAATTCGGCCGGGGTAGCAAATGCCGTTAATAATTAATCCATTGTTCATCTGGGCTTGCCATTTATTTGAAGTAGCTTTAACAAAACGGTTTCCCATGCGATTTCTCAAATGGTTAGCAGTCATCGTTTTAATCCTCATCGTTATTTATTTTCTGGGGCCGCGTCCCAGCCCTCCGCTTTATGAGTCCGGGCTTCCGGCTATTACTGCCGGCGGCAGTGCTCTCGATAGCCTGGTGGCGGCCGGAGAGGGCCTTCATCAGCTTAAACCCGATAATGAAGCACGTATTATTTGGGCAAATGACTCATTAAAGCAAAAAACACCATACGCGTTTGTGTACCTCCATGGTTTTTCGGCCAGCCAGGAAGAAGGCGCTCCCATTCACCGGGAACTGGCAAAACGATATGGTTACAATCTCTATTTATCAAGGCTTGCAGAGCATGGTATTGATACAACAGAGCCGCTGGTAAGTCTTACTGCCGACAAATTATGGGAGTCTGCCAAGCAGGCTTATGCAATCGGCAGGCAATTGGGAAATAAAGTGATCCTGATTGGCACTTCTACCGGTGGCACACTGGCTTTAAAACTCGCTGCCCAGTATCCTGATATAGCCGCATTGTTTTTATTCTCACCCAATATTGCCATCAATGACCCCAATGCGTGGTTGCTTAATAATCCCTGGGGATTACAAATTGCACATATGGTAAAAGGAGAGTATAATCAGTCATCCGATACTACCACTTTATATCGCAAATACTGGAACTACCGGTACCGCATGGAAGCTGCCGTACAGCTCGAAGAATTGCTGGAAACATCGATGAAAGCAGGTTTGTTTGCCCGGGTAAAACAGCCTGTTCTTCTTCTTTATTATTATAAAGATGAAGAACATCAGGATCCGGTAGTTAAAGTTTCTGCCATGCAACGTATGTTTCGCCAACTCGGCACGCCAGACAGTCTGCGGCGTGAGGTTGCTCTTCCCAATACCGGCGATCATGTGATAGGCTCGCATATCAAATCACATGACCTCGATGCTGTACGTACGGCTTGCTATGATTTCGCAGACCATGTATTGCGGCTAAATACAAAGCCGCCGGCAAATTAAGTTTACCGGCGGCGGGTTGTCATAAGGTAGAAGATATTGCTTCTCGCATCAAAAAATTCAGCATGGGGACTGGGTGTTTTTCATAGCTGTTATCTTACAATACATAAAAGTCTTTTGCTGTTTCTCTCTCATCATGTATTTGCTGATCATTCAGCATTTGCGACAGGTTTTTCTCTATAGTACGGGCAATGCTGGTCATTGGGGTGTCAGTAGGTTTATTTTCAAACGGCTCCTGCAGGTGAATAGCCATTTTTTCGATCAGTAAAAAAGAAGTGGCAATAGCTACTACTACGGGCACTTCCAGCATACCGAAGTACTGTATTACGGCAAAAGGCAGCAATGCGATAAACAACAGCATTGAAAAGTGTATATACATGCTGTATGTAACAGGGAAAACGGTGTTCTTTATTCGTTCGCATTTACCCATTGCATCACATAAACGGCTGATTGTTCTGTCAAGTTCTATCTGCTGAAAACGGTTTATCCAGCCGTTTTCCAGTGCCAGGCGCAAATCGCGGGCGTGAAGTTCCAGCAAAGCACCGGGCACATGATCGTAATGACGAATAAAGTCCATATCCTGCCGGGTAAGCAGCCGGTCAATTCCCCGTACAGGGTTTTGTCCGCGCAGTGCCTGCCCCAGACTATAGCACCAGGCTGT
Source organism: Chitinophagaceae bacterium (assembly GCA_017998385.1). Taxonomy (GTDB): domain Bacteria; phylum Bacteroidota; class Bacteroidia; order Chitinophagales; family Chitinophagaceae; genus CAYMZZ01. Next base: position 19,129 of record JAGODE010000010.1, read on the forward strand.
CTGCCGTCTGATCATTCGCTGCCGCCACTGGTGTACTTCATCACCCTCATACATCACTTCGGTAAAACACAGTATTTGCCGGGCATATGTCCTGGAGTCATTCACAATACTGCCCCAGATATGCCGGGCCTCCCACCAGCGATCATATGCCTGATTGCTCCGGAAACCCAGCAGCAATGATATCACCGTTCCCATAATAGCAGGTATAGCTATAGGGATTGAGATTCTTGTTATATGATAATTTTCATAAAGAATCGCTATAGCAATGGTATAAAGAGTAATTACAAAAAGCTCCCGCTTTATTTTACCCAGTATATACGTGAATGGAATGTTCTTTTTTAATAGCATACTTATTTCAGTTTGCAACAGTAGCTGTTGGTCGGGTTCCGGGTTGCCTTGTGTGGGCTGTCTTAATTGATAAGTATGGCTGCTGTCTCTGCCAGTGGAGCCGCAGAGTAAACTACAGTGCGCTTACGTCGCAGATTAGAGATAAGCGGTATACCTGCCTTTTCAAAAAGCGATACCGGATTTATACTTTGAGGTGTTATGGCATTAAAAACATAATTGGAAGGGCATATGATCATATCTATATCATGGGCATCAATAAAATTCCGGAAAACAGCATTGTTATTGCCATACATGTGCCTGATATGAATACTCTGCAACGTCTGCTGATAATTTTCTTTTAACCTTTTACAGGCAATTCTGAAAGCGTCTGTAAGCAAGTGTCCGTAAGGTAATCTGCGGGAACTGCCGAGCATATCGGGAGCAAATCCGTTGATATCAAAGGCATGAAATAACGTGATGGTCATGGTTTGGTCATCGAGCGCTTCCAGTGTCTGTTCTGCCAGCCGCAGCGACTCAATAGAAAAGTCAGTTGGGATTAATACATTTCTCATGAATAATACTTTATAGGTTGACGAATTGAGAGTACAAAAATTCATCACGGAGATTATAAAGTACTAAGCGGTCAATTAGGTTTCTTTAAAAGAAGTATAAGAATGGTATTAGAACGGGTCAGCTCTCTGCCAGGGGAAGCAATATGGTCACCCGGGTTCCTTTGCCTTCATCTGACGCTACTGAAATATTGCCATGATGCTGCCGTATAATATTGAGTGCGAGCGGAAGTCCTACTCCATAACCTTTATAAGGACCTGTATTGGAGGCCCGGAAAAACGGCACGAACACATGTTTGAGCTCTGCATCAGGAATACCAATGCCGCTATCGGATACATCAAGTCGTAATTGCTGCTGATTGGAGCTGATCTTAATGCCTACCGGTTGGTTACTTGAATACTTACAGGCATTCATAATCACATTACTGATTGCCAGTTTCAACAGTTGCGGATTGCCCATTACTACAAGCCCTTCCATACTTGCGGGGAGGTCCTGCATTTCAAGCTTCAGCTTGCTTTCGGGATTTATTCGCTGGATAGTTTCACCTATTTCATAAAGCAACTCATCGAGGCGAACAGGCTCATAGTTTTCGCGGTTATTGTTAAAGCCGGATTGAGCAAGGCTTAGCAGTGCCGTTGTCATCGCTTCCAGCTTTTCGGCCTCCTTTAGTATTACCTCAAGTGTCTGTTTGTATGTACCGGCATCACGCTCTTTGGAAAGTACAATTTCGGCTTCACCGATTATAGCAGTTAACGGTGTTTTTAATTCATGCGAAGCACTGCTTACAAAATTATTCTGAATATCGAAAGCTGTCTGCAGGCGGTCAAGCATTCCATTGAATGTGCGTGACAATTCGGCTATTTCATCACGCCCCTTTTTTTCGGTGAGCCGTAGCGACAGATTTTCGACACCTATATTTTTTACACGTGCTATAATATCGCGGAAAGGCTTAAATGCTTTCCGGGAAAAGTAAATACCTACCGTAAACACCAGCACTACTTTGCCAATAAATGCTATGAGGAGTATCCTTTTCAGGTTTTTTAAAGCCTGCAGTCCATATAAGTTTACTGCAGATTTGATAATATAATAGGTATCGTTTCCCGTATGGTAAAGTATGCCCGCAAAATAAATATCCCCCTGCCGGTAATAAACCGTCCCGCCGTTTGCCTGTTTTATTTCCTGTAAATACGATGCTGGTACAGGAGGCATATGGCCCAGTTGATGTGTATCTGCACTGGCCTTGAACATATATTCACGTTCGCCGGGTAGTATTTCGAGGTATTGTTCCCGAATCTCGTTATAGGCTGCTGATGAGCTCGTATCTTTTTCGAAGTTGATCTTGGCGGCTACAATCGTGCGCAGTTCGAGTCTTTTTTTGAAATCATCGGCAGTATCGCGTGTAGCAGCATAATATATCACAGCATTCAGCAGAAGAATAACTGCTGCTGCCAGTATGGTAAACAGTAACGCCGTCTGTGTCTGTATTTTCATGCGGCAGGCTCCTTCATCGTATAACCCATACCTATCACGGTATGTATCAGTTTCGGAAACTGGCTTCGTTCAACTTTTTTACGGAGGTAGTTTACATATACGTCTACCACGTTTGTACCCAGGTTAAAATCTATTCCCCATACGTTTTCAAGGAGATCGAGGCGTGATAATACACGTCCTTTGTTTTTCATGAGATATTCCAGCAGGCGGTATTCGGTAGCGGTGAGCGATAATTGCTGACCCGATCTCTCAACTGTACGCGCTGTAAGGTTCATTTCCAGGTCAGCCAGCCGCAATACCCTTTCAGGTTCGGCAGACTGCCCCCGGCGTGAGAGAGAACGGAGACGGGCAGATAATTCGCGAAACTTAAACGGTTTGGTGATATAATCGTCTGCTCCCGCGTCAAGGCCAGTTACCAGGTTATCCGTTGTGCCCAGGGCAGTCAGCATTAAAATAGGTGTATGGTTCTCGTTTTTCCGTAATTGCCTGCACAGTTCAATGCCGTTGAGACCGGGCAACATTACATCAAGTATGATCACCTGATAATTATTGGTTGTGGCCATTTCGAGTCCCAGCCGTCCATCCGGAGCCACCGTTACAATGTGCCCTTCTTCTGCCAATCCTTTGTTAAGCATACTGGCTACAGCTGGTTCATCTTCTACAAGAAGGATTTGCATGATAAAGTCGGTTTTGTTTCGGGCTTTACAACAAAGAAAACAGTCGATGGTTAAGTGATCAAATAAGCATGTGTATTAAAATGATATGACGCCCTTTTAAGGCCTTTATAAGTTATTGATTTTGTTTATTTAATAAAGGGTTTGAGCACAAATTAGAATACCATTAAATTTTTAGAGCTTTATGAAAGACACTCTTTTTATTGCCGGCCTGCTGTTTTTATTTGTATCCGGAGAAAGGTTTAATAAAACTGGTGTGACATTTGAATAGGTCTGGTGCAGGCAATATGGTTAGTCATTTATGGTTAACTTTAATCAGATGCTGACCGGCTTCTGTTGATCCGTTTCATCAAACTATATTACCATGTCTTCTTCCAGATGGTCTGGCACTAAAATTCTTAAAGCTTTTGGCATTACAGTTGGTGGCACTTTTTTCCCTTTTTCTTTGTGGGGTAAAAATGAAACCGGAGAGCCCCTGATCTTACCGGACGATCCGCGTCACAAAAAACTTAGCCGACCTGTTACCGCTATTACTATTGGTGCCGGCGCACGGGGAAATGTATATGGAGATTATGCGCTTGAATATCCGGAGCAGTTAAATATTGTTGGCGTGGCAGAGCCGGTTGCCGTTCGAAATGAAAGATATGCGATAAAACACAACATTCCGGAAACGCATCGCTTCAGCAACTGGCAGGATATTTTTGCCCGGCCCAGGTTTGCCGATGCTGTCATTATCGCTACATCAGACCATTTACACTATGAGCCTTGTATACAGGCTTTGAAAATGGGTTATGATATACTATTGGAAAAACCCATTGCACCTACCGAGAAAGAGTGTCGCGATATACTGCAACTGGCACGGCAAACCGGCCGTATAGTGGCTGTTTGCCATGTGCTGCGTTATGCGCCCTATTTTGTAAAACTTAAAGAGTTGCTTAGTAGCGGGCGAATAGGAGAAATCATCAGTCTTCAGCATCTTGAGCCCATTGAGCATACACATATGGCTCATTCGTATGTGCGGGGCAACTGGAACAGCAGCACAGCAACTACCCCTATTATTCTTGCAAAGTCCTGTCATGATCTGGATATTATCCGATGGTTACTGGGCAGAGAGTCGCAGCAGATCCAGGCTTTTGGCAGCCTGAAATGGTTTCGAAAAGAAAATGCGCCAAAAGGAAGTAAAGCTAGGTGTACAGATGGATGTGCGGTGGAAGGGAGTTGTCCTTATTCTGCACTGAAGCTTTATTACCGTAAACGGCAACGAACCTATGTTTTTGATCTTCCCGAAAAGAAAAAACTGCAGGGAGAAGCTATTCTTACTTATTTGCGCACCACAGATTATGGACGCTGTGTGTACAGGATGGAAAACGATCAGTGTGATCATTATACAGCGAATATTCTGTTTGAAGGTAATGTAACAGCCAGTTTCAGTATGGAAGCCTTTACGCCTTTTGGTGGCCGGCGTACAAGAATTATGGGTAGTATGGGATATATTGAAGGGGACATGGATCAGTTGACGGTATACGATTTCCGGACAGATAAAGTAAAAAGATATGAAACGATTGTGCAGGAAGTAGAAAACTACCGCAATGAAGGGCATGGCGGCGGCGACTGGCGTCTGGTTGCAGACTGGATACAGGCAGTAGCTCAGCATGATGCCAGTTTACTGACCAGTACTATAGAGGCTTCTATCGAGAGTCATTTGCTGTGTTTTAAAGCCGAAGAAAGCCGTTTAAAACAACAGGTCCTGGAGGTTCGGATATAAAGAAAAGGGGCCTAAACAGGATTATACAAAATGTGTTATACAAAATGTATAATTTAAGAACAGGAAATGAGGCAATGCGCATCTTTAGTGTTACTGACGCTCCAGCCACCTTGCCAGAAAACAATCATATACCCGGTAGTAATTTCCGGAAGCATCCTGATCCTGATCCTGATAAATCATTTCCTTCGAAAGGAGCGCCTCCAGGCTTCTCTTCACATTTGAAGGTGTTCCCAACCTGTATTTCGTAATAAAATTTCGTGCATGGGGCTGATATAGTTTATCCTCCTTGGCAATTGCAAGTAATGTCTGCCACTGAATAGCTGTCAGAAGATTTCTGTATTGGAAAAAATGAGCTTCCTGCTCTTTCAAAAGCTGACTGCAGGTAGCCTGAGTTATTCCAAGATCTATTCTCGTATGCCCATCGGCAAATAAACGGTTGCACAGGACCTGAGTATAATAGGTGTGCAGTTTAGTCCATTCGCAGATAAATTGTAGAGAAGGGTCATCAACTTTTCTCCTGCTGCTGGCAAAATGTTGCCTGATAAAAATCTCATAATCCGCCTGAGGTATTTGCTTCAGTTCAACCAACTGGGCCGAACCAAAAAAAGGCCTTTTATTGCTGGAGAACATTTCCATAAGCACATGCTTACTGCTACCGCTAAACACAAATCGCGTATTACGTAATGGCTGAATCAGTGTACGAAGTAACGCTTCTGTATTTTTTTCAGGATAGGTTGCGATTTGCTGAAACTCATCTATGGCCAGTAAAACCGGTCTGTCGAGGCTGTCAAGAAAGCGCAGCAAGCTGCCCAATGACTGTTCCTGCTGCCGCGTTTGGGCAAAATGAAAAGATACTTCCGGTTTACCGGTAAGATTGTCGTAGCTAATAACAGGCCTTAATGCCGTAATAAATTCCATGACCTGTTTTCCAATTCCCTTACGTGGCGGAAAAGTTTGTAGTATGGCCGTGCTCAATTGCCCTAATAAATCGGTCTGGTTAAGTGTTGCATAGATATCTACATAAATACAGTAAATATCGCGGCGGGCATTCAGCTTATGAAAAAGATGATTGAGCAACCCTGTTTTGCCCATACGTCTTATACTCAGCAATGTACTATGTACGCCATTGCGGGCATTATCATGGAGACGTTTGGTTTCCGTCTGCCTGTTACAAAAATAGGCAGGTCCATGATAGCCTGTTACCGGAAATGGATTTATAACTGGCATTTCCAAATATACAAAATGTATTACACAAAATGTATAACGCATTTTGTGTAATATTTAAACCGGCTCCGCCCATAAAAAAGAGATATATTTAGGCTCTGTAAGACCGCCATGACAAAAACACTGTTTTCCGTTACTGCCATATTTTTGTGCCTGCTGATGCACGCCCAGCCTCCTGTCGGCAAAAGCAGTCTTTCAATCAATACCGGTCCGGCTTTTACCCTAAACCCTTTCGGAAATACAGACGCCGGCAATTCGGAATCCGGATTTGCGCGTAGCGGTCCTCATATGGCTTTAACCTATACTACCAGCCTGCAGAAAAAATGGAGCCTTGTCACTACACTGCAGATCCAGCAGCACAGGTTAAATACAACCGCCCTGGAAAAAGAGTTTTCCGCCACTCCCATTGCTTCCGGTTTGTTTACCAGTACTGGTTCCAATATGCCCCTGCCGGGTAGCGCCTACAAAACCTATCACAACTGGAATTTTGAAAAGAAATCATGGCTGGCCGGTTTCTTTCTGGTAGGCGCTCAGTTGAATAGTGTTTCTACTAAGAAGTGGCAACCATACATACGCTTGCAGGCCGGCCTGGTGTACTTGAGATTACCGGCAATTAAAGGAGAAAGTGTAACAGATACGTCCTCTGCCTATCTCGATCAGAAAGGTTCTTCCGGCAATGGATGGGGATATAACAGTACCGCAGGCATGTATCATCGGCTTAATCAAAAAATATTCCTCACAGCAGCAATCTCCTATATCGGAAGTGCGCGTGTAAATTTCAGCAACGTAAGATCCAGGCTTACAACAACCCAGAGACGCCCGGGCGATCTGAACTATTCTATTCAGCAATCAACTGCCACAGGATCGGCAAGCCAGAAAATCAGTTCGTTGAACATTTCTGTCGGCATCGGCCTAACCTGGTAATTAACAATACAAATTCGCAGAGCTCCTTTCTCAAAATGGATACCCAATCCCGATGTTAAAAATCAGGTTCTCTTTACGCCAGGAAGATTTACCCAGGGCAATCTTTTCGAGTACCCATCTTTGCCCATCAGGTAATGAAGGCTTTCTCAGCGGAAATGCCAGATCAAATCGTAATACGAGAAAAGAAATATCAAACCGTAGACCCACGCCTGCGCCAACGGCCAGTTCTTTCAAAAACCGACTGCTGAACTGTGCCCCGGGCTTCGCAGGATCGTCATTATAGAGCCAGATATTCCCGGCATCCACAAAAACAGCTCCATGCACGATACTAAATAATTGCGCCCGCAACTCTGAGTTGAGCTCGAGTTTTATATCGCCTGACTGATCTGGTAAGAAATTACTGGTTGCCGGCTGTGCATAAGAACCCGGACCCAGCGAGCGGCTCCTGAACGCCCGCACGCTATTATTACCTCCGGCAAAGAATTGTTTCACAAAAGGTAAGGCCAGACTGTTTCCATAAGGAACAGATGCGCCTATTATTAACCTGTTTGCAAGCACACTCTTTTTTCCCAACTGTCTGTAATACCTGAAGTCGGTTTCGAGGCGTATATACTGACTAAACTGAGCACCGAAAATACTTCCCGGTTTTCCGTCTTTTGCATTGGCTCCTGTCAGCAGGCCTGCAATATTGCCGGATATATCCGCATTACCATTAAAATATATTCCGGTTGTAAAAATATTATCCTGAATCTGGCTAAAGTTATAGTTATAAGTTGCCCCGAGAATAAACTGCTTTTCAACTGCTTTGGCCAGCGATGGATTCTTTACAATACTATCCTGGTATTGCCGGGAGATAAAGGCAGGCTGCACATAATTGATCGATACCGGACTCAGCTGATGTTCATTGCGGATCGTATTCTTCCATACATAGGTAAATGCGGCCTTGAAAGAATTCATGCGGTATAATTTCTGTTTGACCAGAACCTCATACCCCAGTACCATATTTGTTTTGGGAATAAACCCTCCTTTATTACTCACATCAAAAAATGGTATCAGAAACCGGGGAAATGATAAATTACCTTCGAGGCCATACCGGTAGGTATTATATCCTTTCAACTGGCCGCTATACTGCAATTCAAATCCACCAGTGGCATCTATAGCCAGTAATTCTCCGCCTCTGAATGCATTGCGCTTTCTCCACCCCATAGTTATGGATGAACCGGTCAGGTTATTTGACTTGGTGCTTGCATTGATTTCGGCCCGAAGTGCCTGACGCGAAAAAGGAGTGAGATAGTAATAAGCATTCAATAAAGCACTATCAGCATCCGGCACCACTTCAAGACGGTTTTTTACAAACTTGAACAAACCAAGGTTTACCAGCCGGCTCAATGTTGTATTATGATCTGTACGATTATACATATCACCCGGCGCAAACTGCATAGTATGTTTAAACAACCTTGGCTTATATTGCTTCTGCCTGTCCAGCACATAATACCCCCCTGTAAAAGTCATATCTTTTTTCGCCGTATCGGCTGGCGGCGAACTCAACCGGTAACCGGGAAAAATAAATACGTCTTTGATATAATAAGGCTGTCTCGCCTCTTTGGGGGTTTCGGGCTTTACTTTTACATACAGATCTACCTGATCACCACCAACCGTACTATCCACTTTTATAATCAGAAACTCGGGGTCAAAAAAATAAAAACCCCGCTGTTTCAGGCTGTCATCGATTCGCTCACGCTCAGCTTTGATTAATCCAAGGTCAAAGGGATCGCCACTGCGTAAATACGTTTCGGCGCTGTTTTCAAAAATGGTTTTCTCCAAAACAGACTGGCTGCTGTCAAAGTAAACGCCTCTTACATGATACCTGTTGCCGGCCAGCACCTCATAATGAGCGCTGGCTTTCTTCCCTTTTACCGTGGTATCCATTTTCACCTCTGTATGAAAATACCCTGCATTTTCCATGGTATTCTGCAAAACCTTCAGGTTCCTGTCAAAATTTACTCCTGATAATAATACGGGTGGTTCACCATATTTATACTTCATCCATCCGCGCAATGACGATTCTTTTTTAGGATTACCTGCTGCATTATAGGCCGAAAGACGCATGCGCATCCCCAGAAACTTGCGGTTGGGTTTGGGACGTATCAGGCTGTGCAGTTCTTCCTGAAGTTCTTTCTTTTCACGGGGCTTCAATTTTGCACTGTCAACACGAAGCGTAGCTCCTGTATATAGCGCATCACCGGCTGGAACCTTCTTCAGATTGTTACAGGCTGTTGCCAGGATTATTACAACGATATAGACAAAAAATCTTTTCATTTCTGGTATGAAGTCTTTTATAATTGAGGCATTTCTCAGCTTATTGTTGGGGCTGAGGTGGTGTGCCTTCCTGCCGGGCTCTTCGCTCATTACGAAGCCGCTGCTGTTTTTTACGGCTTTGGAATATCTGTTCAAACTTGTTGTAATCAAGCGTAATAATAAAGCTCATGCCCGTTTCTACCACATACCCGTCTATCACTCCCTGATAATCGTTCTTCCGGTAAGCTCTTAACTTATAACGGCCATCCGAACTCAATGCATAATCGATGGCAACATTCCCTGCAATATTATTGGATTGCTGATTGGAGTTCTGCGGTCCTTCCAGTGCAAAATTGCTGCCTACCGTCACTGTGAGCCGGTCATTCAACAGGCGTTTTGACAATCCTACATTCAAATCTGTCTTATCCTGGCGCTCCCCGGTTGTGTAATCATCAGAAGATTCAATGCCCAGGTTAATATCTACTCCCTGAATCAACCCTTCTGCCAGGCGATTCAACTGTTCTGTAAGCAGTTTACTCACACTCTGACGAAGGAGTGTGGATGCCGAATTCTGCGACGCAAGGCTCGAAAAGGGATTTTCTGCAACAAACCGGTTTAATAATAAAAGCGAGAAAACCTGCTTATTCATGTCTCCGGCCGACTGCCTGAGCTGCTCCAGTTTTGTCCGCACATTAGTAAGGATATCGTTTGATACGCCGTAGCTCTTGTTTTCTGGCAACAGGATATCGAACGAAATCTGTGGTTTCATCAACTCACCGGTCATTTTCAGCATGACTTCAAACGGAAGCCGTTGCAAATAGGTATTTCTTTCCTGAGCGCTGATGTTCTCATCCAGTTGCCCCTTAACCAGATCAAGGGGTGCTGTATTAGATACATATTTGGCTGTTATATTTACATTGGCACTGGTAGGTTCTCCCTCCCATACAATTTTGCTTCCCCTTTGTATGTCAAACTTCTTACGTATCATATTAAAGGATAGCTCGTATGCTCCCTGATCCAGCTCATAGGTACCTACCATCGTAATCTTACCGCTGGGATCAATGCCGGTGGTTAGCTGTGCTTCGCCTTTAACATTAAGAAAATCCCCGTTGCCCGCATCTATGATAAGTGTAAAGTCAGCGCCCTTATTTATTTCTACATTTAATGATACATCCATACCCAGTATACCCGAGGTATTCAGCGAGTCATATGCCAGCATAAAGAGTGAATCCTCCACGGGTGCATCCATATCCACAAATTCTATCACCCCGTTACGATCAACGATGCCGGGATCGCTTTGTGGTAAAACCACGGTCATCTTTGTTTTATCATTGATCGTAAGCCGTCCATCCACTACAGGTGATTGTTCAGTCCCTTTTATTTTCAGATTGGTATTAAAGTAAAGCTGACCCCAGAAAAGATCGTTATCAGCTTTTGTACTGTTCAATGCCCTGAAGTTAGTAGCGCGTACATCCAGATCAAACTTATAGTTAACATAGTTGCGGGTTGCCAGCGTGCCATTAAGCGTCAGACTATTTCCTGCAGAATCTTTTACTTCAAACCTGTCAAGCTTGAGGCCATCGCGCGTAAACCGCAATTGTTCATTATCAATCCGGAAATAACTATTGAGCATAGCTACATTCAGGCCGGCCTGATGAAATTTCAGATCACCGGTAATGGAGGGCGAATTTATACTCCCTGTTATCCGGAAGGGCCCGGCTACATAACCGGTAGTGTTCCGGATACTACCTCCCGAAAAAGCTTCTGCCGTTTTCAGAGGCAGTTTATCTAAATCCACATTCAGATCAACTGCTGCAGAAGCCGCATTATAGGAGCCTTTGACAGAGGCTTCGTTTCCTCTGCCAGACAGCGTTACATCTGCATAGTACAGGTCACTGCCACCACTATTACTTACCCGGGCAGTCACATTACCTATTGTATCTCTGTGATAACTCAGATCCTTAATCTGCACATCACCAGTAAACGCAGGCTTTGTTTGGAGATCGCGCAGATCAAGCTCGCCGGTAAGGCGGCCATCTACCAGTGAGCTGTCTGCCATCACCATACTGGTAAAAGTAGACAGTCTGAAATCAGAAAATTTTACGTGCAGGGGTGCGTTGGCTGCCTTTGACAGGCTTTGTAAACTCAATTGTTCTGAGCCCTGACTCAAAGTGAAGTCCTGCGCCTGCAGCCCTCCGTCAGCAGTGAGAATAATATTATTCGCCGTACTTACATCCCATTTTTCATAATTCAGCAACAACCCCTGCGGTTTAAGAGCGAACACAAGACTTCCATCCTTTTGTTGCTCCAGCTGAGCCTTCAGGGCATACCTGTCTTTGGCGGCTCTGTCTTTTACCAGCAGGTCAAGATCAATTTTATTGTTTGCCAGGGATGCCTGCAGGATGGAGCTATCCATCAGCAGACTGGTGCCGCTGGCCAGTTGCCTGGCCGCCATATTCAGTTTTAGCACACTGTCAGCTGTATTGGCTGTTAGCAGTAAGCCGGTTACACGGTTACCATCCATAATCAGCTCATTGGCTGCGAGCTCGGCCTGTATTCCGGATTTGCTTGAAAAATGTGACTCCAGTTTCAGGCCATCAAGTTTATCAAGACCCGGCACCAGCGCCCGCAGTAAAGGGCGATCCGTTGCAACAGCATTTAATGTAAAATCGTACTCGCTGCTGTCTTTCGTTATTTCTCCCAGATCATAATAAGGATCTATCGCCTGCATGAATACATTGGGCAACGTGCTGAGCCTGTACTTACCCTCAAGTCTCAAATCAGCAATATCACTTTTCAGATGCAGGTACTGGCCACCGCCAGTCACATCACCAGCTTTTAACTGTACCGTATCTAATGCCACCCGATCCTGTTTATTGACAAGGAGAGCCTCTGTCACCAGCAATTGCCCCATCAGGCTATCCGGATCTATGCGATCGAAGTCGGCAGATATTTTTCCCCGGAAAACAAAGGGATCTGCCGATAAATGTAACGCCTGCAATTTGATGCTGTCAACGGCAATATTTGCACGCAGGGACGGCTGTAAACCAGCCATATCAAACTCAAACCTGCTATTGAAGTCAATATTCGAATCGGCTATGGCTGCCGTGGCAGTAGCAACCTGGCGATCCAGTGAGCCTGTAAGGGCCAGCTGCCGGTAAGTATACCCATTAAATGTCACTGCATCAACAATTCCATCCATGCTGGCGCGGGCATATTCCGGATCATACCCCGTCCCTTTTATCTTTAGCTCTGCAGTAAGCCCGCCCATCATGGTTGTATCTTTCAATATTTTTCCCAATTGCAGGGAGCGCGTTTTTACCTGCATATCGTAGGCAGCAGCGCGTGAATCGGTAAGCGAAGAAGCGGTTCCGGAAACCGAAAGATCTCCGGCGCTGGTTTGCAGATCAAGAGCGGTAACAACCTCTTTCATACTCCCGTTAATCTTTCCATGCAATCGCATATGGGCTGGCAATGCTACAGAAGCGGGTACACTGTTTGCCGGCAAAATCCTGTACAAATCTGTACCCGTTGTGGCCATTTCGTTAATAGTAAGATCTGCCGTGAGTTTGTCCGAATCGGGTAATCCCTTCAGGGTGCCCGATAGCTTTGCAGATGTTTGTGAAAGACCCCTTACTTCCAGTTTATTGACAGTTAAATTGTCTAACCTGCCATTAATACTGCCATCCATAAACCAGGTATCGTTTGCATTGGCAAAGGCGGGTTGTTCTTTAAGAGAGGGAACAAAATACAACACATCGGCTACCCGCACGCTGCTCTTTTCTATTTGAAGGTTCATGGTCAGCGCAGCCGGATTATCAGTCAGCGCTGCCAGAGAGGGATAGGATAATTCAACGCGGCGCTGCAATTCGGTACCACTACCTGTTTTAAGATACAGGTCCGTGATGGCGGCCTTTCTGTCCGAATATAAAAACCGGCCCTGCAGGGCGGCCAGTGAAAATCCGGAATGGTCTTTAAGAACTGCTCTTTCGATACGCCCGCCCAAGCTATCTGCATCCATAATAAAATCGGCAAGCTGCAGTTTGTCGATACTTGTATTGATGTGTGCATAATCAAATGCCTGCTGCTGGCGGGCTTCATTATCATCATCGTATTGAAGGGTCACATTTGTCAGTTCAGCTCCTCTCAGTAAAAGCCTCATTGCTGTACTGGCCAATGTATCCTTGCCGGCCTGTACAGCAGTAGCAGTGGTTTGTGGAGTAGGCTGTTTACCCATTCTTACAGCAGCCCTGGTATTGGCAAGCTGCAGGCTACCCAAATCATACAAACCTTTATCCGGTACCAGCAAACCCGGTTTCCAGTCAAGCCGCCCTGCTTCAAGCCGGGTATATAATGCTCCCACACTATCACGATAGTCAATTACAGCATTTTCCAGCAGAAATCGCCCCAGGTCAAGTGTGAGGGCAGATGTACTGTCTTCGTCGTTTTCGGTTTCAGCAGGCAGATTGTTTTCCGCGACCGACAGCGGAGAAACCTGTATCACTGTTGCCGTCAATCCACTGATGCTGGTTTTATCAAGCCCGAATATTAAATGATCAAGGTCCAGTTTTCTGGCACGGGTCGACAGATGATCCAGCTGAGCTGTAATATCATTGCCGGTTACCACATCTTTATATACCAGCCGAACGTTATCAAGTTGTACGGATCCGATATTGAATGAAGTAGCACTGGCTGGCTCATCCGGCTTGCTAACCGTAGTGGTATCGGTACTGCCAAAAGCATCGACAATAAACTGAAAATTGAATGCTGTATCCGGAAGCTGACGCCTGAGCTTAACGGTAGCATCGCTCAGCTGAATGCTTTTAATATCTATTTCCCCGTCAAAAAGAATAGCGCCCAGGCTCATTCTTACGCGAAGATTACCGGCGGCCAGCAGGGTATCACGTTGCCTGTCTTCGATATATACATCGTCCAGCGCTATACGACCACCCAGCGTTACAAAGAGGCGGCCGATACTTACACGGGTGTCTAGTTTGTTTTCGAGATAACGCGTGGCTTTTTTTGTTACAAACTGCTGTACCGGAGGGGTAAGCAGGAGAAGGAATAAGACAATTATGAGTAAAAAAATCCACAGCAGGGTTTTTAATAAAATCCTGCCGGCCTTTTTCCATCCGTTCTTTTTGGTGGGTTGCTGCTCCATTCATGCCTGGCCTGATGGCCTGCTTTAGTTTTTTGCCTGCATTACAGCGTCTTTGTCTCCTGACGACCTGGTAAGGATCGTTTTCCTGTCTGCCTGCTGCTATGCTATTACAACATTAGAAAATATCATGCTATAAATCAGGCAGGTCAATAGTTGGATTTGAAACAGTTTCATTTTCGTCCTATTTGGTATCTTGCCTGATAAATAATGCTTGCTATGCTGCGTACAAAGATCGCTGGAATTGGCATGTATGTGCCTGAAAATATTGTCACAAATGAAGATCTTACTTCAGTTATGGACACCAGCGATGCCTGGATACAGGAGCGGACCGGCATACGTCAGCGCCGCTTTGCCAAACGTTTTGAAGATACCACTGCTACCATGGGGGCCGAAGCGGCCAAAAAAGCTATGGAAAGAGCTGGTATTACCGCTGCGGATGTAGATTTTATCATTTTTGCCACCCTAAGCCCCGATTACTACTTCCCGGGCTGCGGTGTACTGGTACAGCGTTTATTAGGTGTGGGTGAAATAGGCGCCCTCGATATCCGCAATCAATGCAGCGGTTTTTTATATGGGATCAGCATAGCCGACCAGTTCATCAAAACCGGGATGTATAAAAACATTCTGCTGATCGGCTCCGAAACACACTCTTATGCACTTGATTTCAGCACCCGCGGCCGCAATATATCAGTCATATTTGGAGATGGGGCAGGTGCAGTAGTATTACAGCCTGCTACAAAAGAAGGGCAGGGCATTCTAAGCACTCATTTGCATAGTGATGGAAATGATGCTGAACTGCTCAGTATGCCCAATCCGGGTTTTCATGCGGGGCGTTTCTGGGCCGATAAAAAACCGGTCGTACCCGACCAGCCATGGGGCGGCATGTTCATTACACAGGAACTGCTGGATAAAGAAGATTTTTTTCCTAATATGGACGGACCGGCGGTATTTAAAAAAGCAGTCGTAAAATTTCCTGAAGTGGTGAGAGAAGCGCTTGCTGCCAACCAGCTTCAACCTGCTGATCTGCGTCTCCTGATTCCACACCAGGCCAATCTGCGGATTGCCCAGTTTGTGCAGCAGCAACTCCGGCTTTCCGATGATCAGGTCTACAATAATATCCAGGAATATGGAAACACCACAGCAGCCAGCGTACCCATTGCGCTATGTGAGGCCTGGGAAAAAGGACTGGTTAAAGAAGGAGACCTCATTTGCCTGGCCGCTTTTGGTAGTGGCTTTACCTGGGGCAGCGCCCTGCTGCGTTGGTAATTACATACTTTGAGCAGGTATCTCCAACGCCTATCTTTGTGCGAATGAACGGGAAAAGTATACTGTATATCATTAATCCTATATCCGGCACACGTACCAAAAAGAATCTCCAGCAATTTCTGGAACAAAAGACAACCGAGGCCGGTATTCCCTATCATATTGAATATTCAGTAGCCAATGCTGACTATTCCTTCCTTCACCCCATTATTAAAGAAAAAAATATTACCGATGTCGGTATTGCGGGCGGTGATGGCACCGTAAGCCAGGTGGTAAACGGGTTAATGGAATTTGATCTCAATTTCGGCATCTTCCCCTGTGGCTCTGGAAATGGTCTTGCCCTGGCTGCAGGTATACCACGTGCCGTAGACAAAGCCCTGGAAGTGTTCCTGCATGGAAAGCCAATGCATACCGATGGCTTTTTAATCAATGGCCAGTTTGCCTGTATGTTATCCGGACTTGGTTTCGACGCAAAAGTTGCACATGATTTTGCACGTCAACCCAAACGTGGACTCAGCACCTATGCCAGGCAGGTGATCAGAAATTTTTTCAAAGCTCGGTTTTATGACTTTACGGTTCAATTGCCCGGCCAGCAATTTCAGACTACCGCCTTTTTTATCAGTATTGCCAATAGCAACCAGTTTGGCAATCAGTTTACCATTGCTCCAAAAGCCAGTCTGAGCGATGGATTACTCGATATTGTAATAGTGACCCGCCAGAATAAGCTGAAGTTATTGCTGCAGACCCTGCGGCAAATCTGGGGATGGAATGCCCTTCAGCCGGCCACAGCGATCGATACCAGCAAGGCTATCCTGTATTTTCAAACATCTTCTGTTCGTCTTGCCAACAATTCAAAAGCTCCGCTGCACATTGATGGAGACCCCGCAGATACGCCTGATCAGGTAGTGATTGAAGTAAAAGAAAAATGCTTCCGGCTAATCTATCCGGTTTAAGGCTTTTTGTCAGATGGCTTCAGTAGTTGAAGCAGGGTGTAAAATGCCTTTTCGTTAACCGGCGAATTCACAGAGTTAACAATATCCAGTTTTTCGCGCTTACTGAGGTGAAAATTCAATGCTGCCTTATTCTGTTCTTTTTCTGATGCATATTGAAAAAGCAGCTTATACACGCGGCGGTCGGAGTGTTCGGCATAGTAGCTTAGCATGTCGTTCTGAAAATATTCCATCATCTTAAACCAGTTGTGTTGTAGTAACAAAAATGGTTTGGTAGCATGGTCGGTAATATCATCAGAAAGATAGGGGTACTCCCACCCGCCCGGGCTGCGGTCACGAATCTGTACAATCAATACACCACTCGTATTGGCGTCAATCCACTGGTCAAAAGCCTGGAGAAAACGCAACGATGTTTCCTGCCCGTAATTGTCGCGCAGGCCGGCATCCATTACATCGATTACCGGATCTGATGGCAACCAGACATTGGGGAGTACAATAGGAAATGTTGCATTCATACGCAGAGCCGTAAGCAGTCGCAGATTATACGGGTTCTGTCTTTTAAAAAAGGCGCCAAAGTCCACTACATCAGGATCCATACCAGGCATACGTGTAGTATCCTGCCAGCTCTGCATCATAAAACTAACCGGTTGTGTGCTGATCAGCATTTTCCGGCTGTCGCGCGTTACCACAGAATTAAAGAACATCAACGGTATTTTAGCCTGCTGTTCATCTGCTTCATAATCTTTCAACTGCTTATCGAGGTAGCCTCTCGTATTACTGTTGAGTTTTTCTTCAAAAGCATATCCCCGGTCTTTTACATAACTAAACTGATCGACCTTAAACTTCTGTGCCGGTGCAATAAGGTCACGTGCAACAAATGAAGAAAACATGGAGTTGAGCAGGTCACTGGCCACATCATCCACATATTTTTGATCCTGCAGTTGTATGTTGGCCCCGTTTTGCTTCATCCGGTACAACTCCCGGAAATAAGTGGCGCCGATCATACCGCCTGAAGCGCCATTGATCAGGAAAACTTTTTTCATAAAACCACCTCCGTATAAACTATCCAGCCGTTGCAATACACTCATTGTAAAAGTAGCGCTTCTGTGTCCACCGCCACTGGTATTGATTACGACCAGCATTGGCTTCTCCTCATCCTGCCGGGCCTTCCATTTATCGAGGATACGAATCATATTTTGCCGGTCGGCCTCTACTTTATCAGGGGTGCAGAGCGCCAGTAATCCTTCTCTGCTATAAGATGGCCGCTCATTTTTATTCAGGTAATTAAGGCCATATCCTTTATTGCGGGGATCTATCCAATCGATCTTATAGAAAAAATTAAGCAATAAAATAAGTACTGCCAGATAGGGAACACTCCAGCTCTGGAGGAAATAGGAAAACGCGCCGGATACACCTATTAATATGGAAAAGAAAATAGTAATGCTGGCAGCAGCTGGTATCTGAAATACCGAACTCTCCAGGAAAAATCCGATAATAATTAAAAACACAAAGGCGATAAAGACAGTAACAATAGCCGCAAAGTGATGGCGTTTAAAAAGTGAATCAATAAACTCCGGCGTATAGTGGCGTACATCTCGTGCCGGGCGCAGACGCACAGGAGTTTCAAAGTAAGACTCCACACTCAGCAGGCTTTCCGCATAAAAAGTAGGTTTTGCCGGACGCAGGTGGGTAATATATTCATCCGGCTTACTGATTACCGGCATCATTCTGCGGAAAATGGACTTATCTACACGAAAAAAGTAAATAAAGGAAATAGCAATTATCAAAGCTAATCCGCTCAGAAACCCTCCTGCCAGGAAAAGAATCTCTGTATTGCTGATAAGCTCTTTGTGGCTGGTAAAATCGTAGGCTTTATAAAAATAGAAAATGAGAAAAAGCAGCGGAATTACTGCATTGTTAATACAGTACTTAAGAAAAGGATTGGTCGTAGCGGCCAGAAACCGGAAGTTTTTACTAAACAGGATAAACGTGCTGATATTCCAGCTCATTATAAACATTCCTATAGAAACGCCCACCAGTGCTGCGCTTACAGCACTCACATTACCCAGATACTCCGGAGCCAGATAAAGAGAGTCTGCCCCGAATCCCTTCATAAAACTGCCATTAACCGTGCTAAACAGTATAAACCAGAAAAGCAACAGTACCTGGTATTTCCTGAAATGAAGGAAAATAAGTTGTATGGGAAAAGAATGATAAAAGCCGTGTATCCAGGTTCTCATGGATAATTTAAGTGGTACAGGATAAAAATACTATTTAAACCCTGCACTTCCAATCACTATCCAAACGGTCTTTTATGCCGGCAAACTCCGGCGTGAACGTATGAGATAAAGCATCCATACCAGCGACAATAAGAGCAGCATTGCCACAAACTGATGTGCTACTCCCAGCCACAGGAATGCATTGGGGTGGGGTGATTGTAAAACGGTCAGTATTCCCAGTATTACCTGCACCACTACAAACAACAACGGAATGAACCGTGTTTGGCGGAATAAACGGGACCCATTGACCCGCAGAGTCCGCCAGGTCCACCATACCAGCAGTGCTGTTATCAGATAAGCCAGATTGCGGTGAATAAAATGAACCACCAGCGGATGATCAAACAGGAAACTAAAGCCGGTAAAGAGTCTGTTGCCAAACTGGTTTACATGCGAAGGAACCCATACTCCGTTAATGTCGGGCCAGGTTGGTGCGGCCTGAGCAGCTTTCAGTCCGGCCATAAAAGCGCCATATATAAGCTGCAGCGTGAGTAAGACAATCAGCCATATAACTGACTTGCGGAGCGCCGGCTGCTCAAATCTTGCCGTTGCCGGCACCAGCAACTGCAGTGCAAACCAAAGCGTGAAACACAGTAGCCCTAATGCAAAAATGAAATGAATAGCGAGTTTGTAGTGACTCACATATAGCAGTTCGGAATCATCCAATCCGCTTTTTACCATTATCCAGCCCACCAGCCCCTGTAAAAGGCCCAGCAAAAAAAGGATCAAAAGAGGCCGGATCATCTCCTGCCGGAAACGGCGTTGAATTAAAAAAATGACAAATGGAATCAAAAACACAACTCCGATTAAACGGGCCCATAAACGATGAAACCACTCCCAGAAAAAGATAAATTTAAAGTCGCCAAGCGTAAAATGCGAATTGAGGTATTTATACTGCGCTATCTGCTGGTATTTTTCAAAAGCAGCAGTCCATTCTGCCTCATTCATAGGG
>JAGODE010000184.1 GCA_017998385.1 Chitinophagaceae bacterium
CTCCTGGTGCAACGCTTCATCTGTAATCACCCATACGTTCATATCCGTTTTTTTGCAAAGAAAGCGCATAAAGCTGTATTCGCTTCATCAAATTTATAAGCATGTCAGGCAAGATCATTATCAAAACAGCAGATGCCCCGCCGCCTATTGGTCCTTACAACCAGGCAATACTGGCTGGCGAAACTCTTTATATTTCCGGGCAAATATGCATTAACCCACAGACCGGTGAGTTGGAGAATAACGATGTGCAGCAGGAAACAAGGCGCTGCATGACCAACCTGGATGCCATTTTAAAGGCAGCCGGTATGTCTTTTTCTAATGTAGTAAAGACAACCATTTTCATTACAGATATGAAGCGGTTTGCAGAGATCAATGAGGTCTATGGATCTTTTTTTACCGGCGATTTCCCGGCACGCGAAACCGTACAGGTATCGGCACTTCCCAAGTTTGTGAATGTGGAGATTAGCATGATTGCCGTAAAATAAAATAACGGTTAATAACAGAAACAGAAAAGGTCCGCATTGCGGACCTTTTCTGTTTCTGTATCAGGAATAATTAATGCGCTACAACCATTTTAATTATTTCACTTTTTCCATCGATGGTCACTGAAACCAGATAGAGTCCATTGCTTAGTCTGGATACATCTATGGTCTGGATCAGCTGACCAGCCTGCATGTTTTGCCTGTTCATTACCTGACGTACCAGTTTTCCGGCATCGTCGTAGATAACAACGCTCAGCGATGTAGCAGACGATGTGATGATTTCCAGACGGGCCTCACTGCTTACCGGATTGGGAAAGAGACGAACATAACGTCCATTTACCAGGCTGCTGGTTTGAATATTCTGATTGGCAGAAGGTACATACACCGTAGAGGTGGTGCAAATCGGAATCAGGTTGTATTCGTAGCTGGCTCCCGGCTGTAAGCCTGTAAGTTCATATTGCTCGCCTGTTACAAATATGCGTGTCCATGCCGTAGTTCCGGCAATACGATATTGTAATGTATCTGTGGTTACGCCGGCAGGATTAGTCCATTTGAGCAATACGCGTGAAGGACTATAGGCCGTTGCGCTGAAATTGGTGACATCACCGCAGCCAATCACAGTAATGACAGCGGTAGCTGTATTGCGGCATCCATTGCTGGCAGTGCCTTCTACAGTATAGGTAGTAGTTGACAATGGCCGATAGGTGCCGGTAGTTGCTGTACTGCTAACCATATCAGGCAACGAAGACCAGTTGTACTGGCTGGCGCCTGTAGCTGTAAGTGTTTGTGTCTGGAATTTTTCAATAGTTGATGAAGCGGGTGTCACAGCTACGGTTGGCGCAGGTAAAACAGTCACGGTTTTAAATTCAGAAGAAGCATTACAGTTGCCCAGGCTTACCTGTACATTGTAGGTGCCTGAGGAGGTGGCAGAATAAGTACTTTGCGTTGCATTCAGAATAGGATCTCCATCCTGGTACCATTGGTAAGAGTATCCTGTACCCGTACTGGCATCAAACTTAACACTGCTGCCACTGCAAAAATTGAGACTGCCGGTGGTAGTAAGTGTGGCTGAAGGAGATGGGTTGACCGTAATATTTACAGGCGAAGAAGTAGACTGACAGGTAGCACCAGCGGCCACTCGTACGGTATAACTGCCAGAGGCAGTGGTTGTATAGGTAGCGCCGGTAGCGCCAGGAATAACACTGTTGTCTTTATACCATTGATAGGTATATCCGCTGCCGGCGGTAGCGTCAAGGACAAGGCTGCTGCCGCTACAGAATGTAGTGCTGCCGGCAGGTGTAATTGTTGCTGTGGGGGGAGCAACCTGCACCACCTGTATGTTTTGTGTTCCATTGCAGGATCCGGAGACTGCGCGCACCGAATAATTGCCGGCAGCAGTAGCGTTATAAGAACTGCTGGTGGCGCCGCCAATAGGATTGCTGCCCAGATACCACTGATATGTGTAGTTGGGGTTACTGGTAGCATTAAGTGTAATATTTCCTCCTGCACAAATTGCGGCTACCGGTGAGGGCGTTACGGCAAATGTGAGGGTAGTGCCCGAATTGCCGATTACCACATCCTTGGTAATCTTACATCCTGCTGCATCGGTCACAACAACATGGTAGGTGCCGGGCGCAGCATTAGAGAGTGTGGCCGTAGTCTGACCATTGCTCCAGAGATAGGTGAGCGCGCCGGTTGAGTTCTGAGCGGTTACGGTAGCAAAACCATTGCTTTGGTTACAGGAGGCATCCACTTTACTGATATCAACTGTCATACGGCAGGTGCCGAAGCAGGCTGCACCGCCAATCACTTCGCGGATACGATTGCCAGGCTGTGTGCCAAAGCCATTGGTGAAATTAATACCATAACCTGTCAGGTGACAATAACTCATAATTGTACCGCCATTGGAAGGCGCTGGCCCGGGAGGACAAGACGGATTGCCGGCCGGATATGGCTCCGTAGTATAACAGTTGTCAAGTGCACCGCCAGTCCAGCCGCACCATTGTGTATGATTGGACCCGAAATTATGACCCAGTTCGTGTGTAACCACCTGTACTGTCCAGGAATAAGTAGGGAAGTTGGAATAAGTGTTATAGACAGCACTCACTGCTGTGCGGTAACGTTTTTCCGTATTACAAGGGCTGCTAAGAACATAAGCGATACCTCCACCCAGGTTGCGTGTAGAGAGGAAATGAGCATAATCGCCTACGTAACTGGTATTGGCCATACGGTCTCTAAACGCCGGCAATACAGTTCCTGTGGTATTCAGGCCGGCAGCGGCCTCCGGATCCTGCGAAGTCCACACAGTAACCTGCGATACCTGTACTTTAATATCTTCACTGGCATACAGCAGCGCTACATTATTAAAGAAACCGAGTACATAGTTGATTACATCCACCGTATTGCTCCCCTTGTCCTGATAGAATTTATAATCGCATTCAAAATAAATCTCGACAGGTTCGCCTACCATCTGGCCACGTGCCTGTGGTGTATTGGCTGCTGAAGAGTGCACATCCGCATAAATATCAGCATCGGGTGTAGCACACACCAGCGGGTTCTTTACTTTCAGATCAGTTTCGCGGTATAGTGTGTATTCAGATGTGGCCTTACCATTGGCTTCGATAGGGCCTAACACAATATTGCTTTGCTGATCGGCTATCACACCCATTACACGATCATTGATAATACTAATAGTGGCAAAGCCGGTACCATCTTCCAGAGTACCCTGGTAGAAAACGCCCGTATTGTCAAACTGAACAGCGTGTTTTCCTGCAGCATTTGCTTCCATAACGCTGAAGTTGTCAGTCGTAAGCTTTACCTGTTTCAGTTTCATCTTCAGCTCCCGGTTCTCAAACGGAAGTTTCAGTTCAAACGATTCGGGGCGATTGCGTTGCAGGCTGGTGAAGCGTTCTGCTTTCAGTTCAAGCGCTTCATACTTTGAAGCTACTGTTGAAAAGTTGCGGGATAATGCAGTACGCTTTTCAAAGAGGTCAGTGACCTGTTGTGCATGCAGGGCGATATTGCCCAGCAGCAGCACTGTCAGTAGTAGGATTGCTTTTCTCATAAGTAAGTAAAAATAAGCACTAAATCTATAAGATTATAATAAGCCATGGCCATTAAGCGGGCTTTCATTATCAGTAGATTGTGTCTTAATTTGTTATATTTACGGTATTCTTATGTTTCGAGATTGGATAAGGTCTTTTCTGCTGCGGCCGGTAAGCTGGGCTACCCGCAAACTGGCATCCAAACCCCGTCGTACCCGCATTTTCAAAGCGCTGGATGCATTATATGATCAGATACAGGTAAACCCCGGAAAACGCGGGCTCGTTATTCCTTTTGCAGAAACGGGAGGCAGGTTTATTATTTTTTCGGACCAGCATAAAGGAGCACGCGATGGAGCTGATGATTTTGCTATTGCTGAACCGATATATCTCGAAGCGCTCAAATACTACAATCAACAGGACTACCAGCTGATATGCCTGGGTGATAGTGAGGAGTTGTGGGAAAACGGCCTGAGCCGTGTTAAAAAAATGAACACCCAAAATTTTGAACTCGAAAGAGCCTTCCTCGCCCGTAAAGCCTTTGTGAAAATATTTGGCAATCACGATCTGTACTGGGATAATGATCCTTTTGCCTGGTGGCAGCTGAAAGATATCTACAAGCAACCGCTGAAAGTATATGAGGGTGTTATACTCACCACTCTTATTGAAGGCCGGCCGCTGAGGATATTTTGTACTCACGGGCACCAGGGTGATGCGCAAAGTGATGGTAACTGGTTCAGCAAGTGGTTTGTGGCGCAGGTCTGGGCACCTCTTCAGGGCTACCTGCGTATCAATCCCAATACACCGGCCTACGACAGTGAAAAGAAAACACTACACAACGAGATCATGTATGAATGGTCGGCCACCAAGGCAGATACCCTGCTTATCACCGGCCACACCCATCAGCCTGTATTTGCTTCGCTTACTCACCTCGAGCGTTTGTATAAACAGCTGCAGAAAGCAATAGCAGCTGAGGATAATGATCAGAAATTAAAACTGGAGGCAGAGATCCGGCTCAGAGAATCCGAATTTGCCGCCGTGTCGGTAGATTATTTACAAATGAAACCTTCTTACTTTAATACGGGGTGCTGTTGTTTTGCCGATGGCGACATTACCGGCATAGAAATCGAAAACGGTTATATAAGACTTGTCAAATGGAGCAGCCGGCAGGAAGCGTTACGTGTGGTGCTTGAAGAAAGAAGTCTAAAAAGTTTAAAGGTATAAAAGTATAAAAGTATCCTTATCCCCTTTATACCTTTAAACCTTTATACTAGAACGCTCTCTTCCACCGGTTGTTTTCCCTGTTCCAGTCCGGCAATTTTTTATCCGGATCTATTATGATCTCTTTGATCTCGCTGGTGGCTTGCAGGTGGATCGTCCAGGTGGCGCCCCGCTGCCAAATCTCTACGGGTAGTAGCAGCCGGTGTTCTTTTCCGTTACTTTCTTTAATGAGCAGGTCAACCGGCATGGGCATTTTTTCCTTGTTTTCGATAGTTATTTCTGCACCATTGCCCGGATTGTTTTTGACATATTTTACCTCTTTTACAGCCTGGTCGAGTTTCCAGGAGTTGAATATCCAGCCACGCCAGAACCACGCCAGGTCTTCTCCGCCCACATTTTCAATGGTGTGAAAAAAGTCCCACGGAGTGGGGTGTTTGAATGCCCAGCGACGGATATATTCTTTAAATGCTGCATCGAACCGCTCAGGACCCAGTACCACGTCACGAAGGGCATGCAACATTTGAGCTGGCTTCATATAGGCGGCAATGCCGAGGTTTTGCTGTTGAATTACATCGGGTGAAGTAAACATGCCATCCATTTCATCGCCAAACGTGGCCTGGATCATGAAGGGCAAAGAAGGGTTACTGAAAAGGTTGGCATTGTTATAAAAACCATTGCGAAAGGCTTCCGTAGAAAGATCATTGACAAATGTATTAAAGCCTTCATCCATCCAGGCATATTTACGTTCATTGCTGCCTACAATCATTGGAAACCAGGTGTGGCCCAATTCATGATCGGTTACATTCCACAGGCTGCTGCCGGTAGAAGAATAGCTGCAAAATACAATACCGGGGTATTCCATACCTCCTACGGTGCCGGCCACATTAACAGCAGCTGTGTAGGGGTATTCATACCATTTTCCCGAATAGTATTCAATGGAGGCTTTGACCATTTCGGTAGATTTTCGCCAGTCCTCTTCCTTTTTCTCCCGTGCACTTTCTGCGGGGTAAGCGCTTAAGGCGAGTGCCTTTTTCCCGCTGGGAAGATTAATGCGGGCGCCATCGAGTATAAAAGCGCCGGAAGCAGCCCAGGCCACATCCCGTGCATTGTCAATACTGAATTTCCAGGTGATCGTTCCTTTACGGCTATTACGTGCTTGTGCTGTTATGTCTTTCAGGCTGCGAATGATAACGGTTTTTTCACTTTCCTGCGCCTGGTTATAACGGACCAGTTCTTCTGCGTTAAAGCACTCCGATGGATTAAGCAAGGTGCCTGATCCTACTACCAGCAGATTGGCAGGTGCAGTTACGGCATACTCGATATGGCCGTATTCCAGGAAAAATTCTCCGGCACCCAGGTAAGGGTCAACATTCCACCCCTGTATATCATCATACACACAAAGGCGCGGAAACCACTGAGCAATCTGGTAAATCCAGCCATGCTGTAATTTAAGGAGCCCCATGCGATCAGTGCCATATTCAGGTACGGTGAATGCAAAAGGAATGTTCAATTTTATTTTTCCGCCTTTGGCCTGTAACGGTTCCTGCAGCCATACCTGCATTCGTGTGTCATTGATCAGGTAGCGGGCCGGATATTTTCCTGTCCCACTCTCTGCTTCTACAGCTGTAATGGTATACCCACTTGTATAGCCATCATTAGCCCAACGCCCGCCGGCTTCTGTAGTGGTTGCCGAGCCACGCGAATCTTTTTTATAGATGTTCTGATCAAGCTGCAGCCACAGAAAGCGCAGGTTGTCGGGGCTGTTGTTTACATATTCAATATCAACTGAACCGGTAATGCGCTTCTGGCCGGTATCAAGTGTACAGCTGATACGGTAGCTGGCCTGGTTTTGCCAGTAGCCTGGCCCGGGTTCGCCGCTCGCACTGCGCATTTCGTTGCCGGGATAAGGATAAAATTGAGGATTGAAGGCTTCTTTGGCATTAAATACACTCTGTGCGGAAGCCAGCAGGGTAATGATGCTGGCAGTAATGGCCGCAGCAATACATTTCATCATGAGGCGGAACTAGTTTAATGCTAACGAAGTTAAGCGAAAACCGTCCGTATTACACGACCTGATCTTTTACGATAACCGGGAAGATAGCCGGTCAGGGAAACATGGATTCTGCAATGGGAATACTTTCGGGTTTACCTACATCTACCCAGTTATCATTCTGATGTAAATAACCCATTATCGGCTGCGAAGGCGCCATATTTAGATAAGCATCTACCAGCGAAAATTTTCCCTCGAGTTTTAAATGTTCAAATACCCGGTAGCTAAACAGGCTGATACCGCTGAAGGCATAGGGCCTGGCTCCGGGCGATGCAATAGCAATACGCTCGGCTCCGGTCTGAAGGTTTTTCCATCCGGTAAGACGCATGCCGGTATCAAACAAAAAACAACGGCTACTGCTCCGATCACTTACTGCAAGCGATACAAGCGGATTGTGCTGGCGGTGAAAGGCTATAAAAGCGTTGAGGTCAAGTGTAGTGAGAATATCTACATTGATGGTCAGAAAATCTTCGCCGGGTGTGAAAAGAGGCGCTGCTTTGAGCAGGCCGCCACCAGTTTCCAGTACCTCCCTGCGTTCATCACTGATCTGTATGTGGCTACCCCATCCGTTATATTGTTGTACGACTTCTTCAATCTGGTCGGCAAAATGGTGCACATTTACAATTACATCGTAAATGCCGTAGCGTTGCAGGTATTCTACATTCCGCTGCAGCAGGCTCCTGCCATTGACAGGGGCCAGCGCCTTTGGGTGATGTTCGGTCCAGGGTTTAAAACGTGTGCCCAGGCCGGCACTGAAGATCATTGCTTTCATGATACTTTACCGGGTAAAGGGTTTTGCCAGTTGCAGGCATCCTGCACCAGGTGACGAAGCTCTATTTTTACCTTAAATTTATTACGCAAATGCCGGGCCAGCGCATCAGCTGCATATACACTCCTGTGTTGTCCGCCTGTACAGCCGAAACTTACCATCAGGCTGGCAAATCCGCGTTTTATATAGTCCTCTACGGTAATGTCTACAATGTCAAAGACACTATTGAGAAAATCGGGCATGCGTGTCTGCTGTTCAAGAAAATCTTTTACTTCTTTGTCGCGTCCCGTTTTTGTCTTCATACTCTCAACACGCCCGGGATTAAGGATGCCCCGGCAGTCGAAAACAAAACCACCTCCATTATCGGAGCTGTCTTCGGGCATTGATTTTTTAAAAGAAAAACTGGCGACATGCACTACCAGTGGAGTTTCGTCAGTCGCCTGTACAGGCGTGAAATGGTCGATGATCTCATCGGCCACGCAAATGTTGAGTACCTTTCTGAATTCGGGCACAGCAATACCCAGGCTTTGATTGCCAAAGAATGAACGGAGATTACGCAAAGCCAGTGGGATGCTGGTCAGAAACTGGGCTTTCCGTTCAAACAACCCCCTGAATCCATAAGCGCCCAGTACCTGCAGCAATCGTATCAGCACATAACCGTTGTACTGGCTGCGGAAAATACCGCGGTCAAGTGAGGAAGGAATGAGTTTTTCAAATGCATTCATATAATCTTCCAGCAGGTTTTGTTTCCAGTCTTCAGGAAGATTAGCCCGCGCCTGCCAGATCATACTTGCCACATCATATTGGGGTGCACCTTTCATACCTCCCTGATAGTCGATGAAATGTACCTGGTTGTCTGGCGTTATCATGATGTTGCGGCTTTGAAAGTCGCGAAACATGAAATATTTGTATTCGGTATGCGTGAGGTAGTTGCTCAGTGCCTCAAAGTCATCAATCAGCTTTTGCTTGTCATACGGTTTGCGTAAGGCATCCAGAAAATAGTATTTAAAATACAGCAGATCTGCCATGATGGCCTGTTTCCCAAACTCGCGGTTTGTCAGACATTTACTGTAGTCAAGACCTTTATCGCCCTTTACCTGCAATTGAGCCAGGGCTTCGAGGCTTTGCCGGAAAAGCGCATATACCTCCGGTACAGGGCCTTTTGTTTCCAGGTGATTCAGCAGGGAGGTATCTCCAAAGTCTTCCTGCAGGTAGTACATACCATCTTCACTTATTGCCAGCAATTGCGGTACCGGCAGTTGCTTCGATTTAAAATCGCGGGAGAAATAAGTAAATGTTTCATTTTCTCTTGTATTGGCTCCGTAGGTACCAATGACTGATTCGTTGCCATCAGACAGGCGGAAATAGCGTCGTTCGCTGC
>JAGODE010000185.1 GCA_017998385.1 Chitinophagaceae bacterium
CCTTTAAGGTGGCGCATTCAAACCTTGCTTTTTGTTGGCGGATGGCTTCGTCATTTCGCTTGCTGGCCTGCGTAATGGCATAGGCCGACTGATCGATGCCCAAGATGGAGCCTTTGTCCAGCACTTCTATAATCAACTGTGCCAGCAGGCCGTTGCCACAACCTATTTCCAGCACCTGGTGATGCGGCTTTACAGGCAGAAAAGACATAGCCCAGGCAAAACGTTCGGGTACAGCAGCCATGGTTGCTTACAGTTTATTTATCGACTTGCTTAAGCCATAAGCGGATTACCTGCTGCAGGTCTTTAGCCCTTGCTTTTACCTCGTCTGTATTTTTGAACGTGATCATTCGCCGTCCGTCAGCATAATCACCTTCGAGCAGACCGGTTGTGTCTTTAATAACGGATCCTGTCGGGAAAACGAGCAGGGCCTGACCCTTCCGCATATTTATAACAACAATATCCCGTTTATATTCTTTGGGATTGAAGGGCTTCATGTCACCTGTATAGAAGAAGCTGGGCGAGTTCCATTTGATTTGTTCGCCTATCTCTTTATCGGCCGACAATACAAGCTGCCGGATACTTTCGATCAGGCTGGCCTGAGCCGGTTCGAGTTTGCTGATCAAAGCAGCTACCGCCTGCGGATCATGGATGTCTTTACTTTTTGCCATGGTCTCAGCCGTTGTGATTAAGAGCAACGTTGCCCGAATATAATACAAATGCGGGATCAGGTTTTATCCATGCCGTTGTGGTTTGGTATTCGGTAAAAGTCCGGTGATGATACCCATCAGGGGCAGAAAGGCGCAGATCCTGAACACAAAGGAGATGCTGGTGCTATCGGCCAGCGCACCCAGTGCTGCTGACCCGATGCCGCCCATACCAAAGGAAAACCCAAAGAAGAGTCCGGCTACCAAACCGATTTTTCCCGGCATCAGATCGGTAGCATACACGAGAATGGCTGAAAATGCCGAGGCAATGATCAACCCGATGATAATCGCAAATATGATTGTCCAGAAAAGTGAGAGATAGGGGAGGCAAAGCGTGAAAGGCGCCGCGCCGAGGATCGATACCCAGATAATCAGTTTACGTCCATACCGGTCGCCGAGACTACCACCCAGGATGGTACCTACCGCCACCGCTGCCAGGAACATAAACAGGTAAAGCTGCGAGTCTTTTACCGATACATGAAACTTGTCGATCAGGAAGAAAGTAAAATAGCTGGTCATGGAGGTGAGATAGATGTATTTCGAAAAAACCAGTATGAGCAGAATGACCACAGAAAAAATGATTGTACGTTTGGGCAGTACTGAAACGTTGACCATTGGCTGCCTGGCAGCGGCCGATTTACGGGCTGCAATTTTTTCTGCATACCAGGTGCCAATGCGCCAGAGAACCAGTATGCCGATAAAAGCAGCAATAGCAAACATACTCACATAAGCCTGGCCGTATGGTAATACAACAAGAGCCACCAGCAATGGTCCCAGGGCACTGCCGGCATTGCCGCCTACCTGGAAGATGGACTGGGCCAGTCCCTTTTGACCACCCGATGCCAGTTGTGCTACCCGCGATGCTTCCGGATGAAATACCGACGATCCCATGCCGATGAGACTGACTGACAGCAGTACCATATAATAATGATGCGCAAAAGCGAGCATCAGCAGACCGCTTAAGGAAAGTGTCATGCCAATGGCCAGCGACCGCGGATTGGGATGTTTGTCGGTGTATATGCCTATAAAGGGTTGAAGAATGGAGGCCGTGAGCTGAAATACCAGCGTGATCATCCCGATCTGGGCAAAGGATAACTGAAACTCTCCTTTGAGTATAGGGTATAATGACGGAATAGTGGACTGGATCAGGTCATTTAAAAAATGAGAAAAGCTGATGGCGAAAAGAATCTGGTAGACGATTTGTTGAGATTGCCGGGTCGTATTGCCGGCGGCTACGGTATTATTCATATATCTGTTACTAGGCAGCGCTGTGCTGCTCTTTTTTTTAATGATTATAAATGATGGATTTTACCCGGGCGGCTGCCAGTTCTGTATCCTTCATTTCAATAGCTTGATATAACTCCTGGTGTAGTTGCTGAGAAGATAAAAAGGGGGCTGTCGTACTGTGCCGGCTCATCAGCGATTTCGTTACTTCCACACTGGTAGCTTTGTATAAATCGGTGAGCAATGTATTGCCACAGGCTTCGGCAATAGCCGTGTGAAAGTTTACATCGGCTTCTATGCAGCGTTGTACCTCGTTTTGCTGCGCATATCGTTGCCGTTCCGAGAGCCATTTGCACATACCTTTTAGTTGTTTAGCCGTGCGGTGAATGGCTGCTTTTTCTGCAATCCTCACTTCCAGCAGCGAACGCACCTCCACAATCTCTTCAAGTTGTGAACGGCTAAGCTGTGTACTCAACGGTTCTTCACAGGCGGTATTGCGCACAAAAGTGCCCAGGCCCTGTTGCACCTCCAGCAATCCCTGGATGCTGAGGATCTTGATAGCCTCCCGGATGCTCGATCGGCCCACGCCAAAACTTTTCATCAGTTCGGGCTCAATAGGCAGCTGGTCACCAACTGCATATACGCCCGCACTGATCTGCTCCCGCAGCTTTTCCGCCACCACTTCTGCTAAGTTTCGTTTGATTATCAATGCCATAGGTAAAACATCATATCATCTGATGATTGCAAAGATAAGTGATAAGTTTTAGGTAGAAGGTGGAAGGAGGAAGGTGGAAGGTGGAAGGTGGAAGGTGGAAGCTAAGGCAGGAAAAGATTTTTAAACGGATCATTAGCACATTAACACATTAGCACATTCTCTCCCTCATCTTCAAATCGCCACATCTTCAAATCCATTAGCACACTAGCACATTCTCTCCCCCCATCTTCAAATCCATTAGCACACTGGCACATTAACACATTAGCACATTCTCTCCCTCCATCATCAAATCATCCCTGCTGCAGCAATTCACTCGCATTTACGCCGAATTTCTTTTTGAATGCAAAAGAAAAGTGGGAGAGATCTTCAAAACCCAGGTCGAGATAGAAAGAGGAAGGTTTTTGTTTTTTCTTCATAATAAGAAAATAAGCTTCCTGTAGTCTTTTTTGGAGGAGCCAGCGTCCGGGAGTATCGTTGAAGATTTTTTCAAAATCGCGTTTAAAAGCGGAGAGGCTGCGCCCGGTCATATAAGCCAGCCGCTCGACAGACACATTGAATTTATAATGACCGTTCATGAATTTTTCCAGGTCTATTTTCTGGGGAATGCCGAAGTCGAACAGGATAGAGGTAAGTGATGGCTGTGCTTCGAGTAAGATCAGCAGCAGTTCTTCGCGTTTGATAGTGGCATAGGGCTCGCGGATACGGCCGGTGGATTCGTAATAAGGTTTAAGCGAAAGAATAAACGGATGAATCAGCGGATGCTCAGGAATACGCATGAATGCTCCTTTGTCGGTGCTTTTTACAGCCTGGATGCGATGCCGTTCCTTAAAATTTTTCAGCAACGATTCTTCAAAAACCACGACCACTTTTTCAAATCCGCCTTCCTCTTCTTCATGTTTGCCATAGCGTGCCAGGCGGTTTTTGCGGATCAGGCAACACTGACCGGCCTGAAGGGTGTGTTTTTGCACCCCATCATATCCTTCAATTTTTCCTTTAGCGAGGAAAATAAAGATATGTTCGGGTACAAACTGCTCCGGGGAGATTTCCGGACCTATGTAGCAGGAGCTGACCTGGTCAATCTTTTCGGGCATCCTTTCTATTTCACGTCTTTCCACCATTCGCTAAAAGTTTGGGTTTGACTGTTGAGGTAGATGATCTCTCCGATTCGCGGAGTGGCTAAGGTGATATTGTAATCTTTTTTATGCGCACTCAATTGAATAAGCGGTTCATCCCAGTCGTGCATGGCCAGTGCAAATTTAGAGTTATGAACGGGAATGAGGCGCCGGGCGCCAACATCTTTTGCGGCCTGTAGTGTCTCTTCGGGTAAAAGGTGTACCGAATGCCAGGCACGGTTATACTGCCCGCTTTCAATAATAGCCCAGTCAGGCGGCCCGAATTTTTGTCCGATGGCGGTAAAATGTTTGTCGTATCCGCCATCGCCGCTGTAGAATATGTTTAATCCCGGCGATTGGATATAGAATGATAACCAGAGCGACTGACCTCTTTTGAATCCGCGACCGGAGTCGTGATGCGAGGTTTCGGTATAAAAAGTCAAAGCAGTGTCGGTCGCCACAGACCCACCCCAGTCTCTTTCGATGAGTTGCTCCGGTGCGTAGCCCCAGTATTCGAAGTGGGCACCCACGCCCAGGCCGCAGATCACGTGTTTCACTTTTGTACGTAATGCCAGGATGGTTGTATAGTCGAGGTGATCATAATGATCGTGCGAAATAAGCAGGTAGTCGATGGGAGGTATATCGTCGGCTGTATACAGGCTGGTGCCTTCAAAAGCTTTTACAGAACCGGGAACAGGCGATGCATTGCTGCTGAATACCGGGTCGATCAGGATCTTTTTTCCGTTTAGCTGCAGGTACAGTGAGGAATGGCCAAACCATACGGCCAGGTTGGTATCGGCAGGTAATGTTTTTAAATCTGTTTTTATAGCAGGAATAGGTCCGGAGGGGAGTCTACGTTTATTGCGTTTAAACAGCATTTTATATAGCTGGCCCCACATGCTGTATCCTTCGGCAATAGTTGGTTTCTCCACGAGATTGCGGAAACGACCGTTTTTGTAATTGGGTGATTGTTCAATCCGGCCAAGCCGCTCGCCGGAAGGTGTTTTGCCAAATTTGGGATGTTGCATATAAATAAAGGTAACCAGAGAAAGTAATAAGATCAGCAGAAGCAGGCCAATGGCTGTTCGCTTCAGTATTTTCAGCAGACGTTTCATTTTTAATTACCGGCCAGTTGAGCAATATCCGTTACTTCCAGTACAGATTTAGCATATCCGCGTGTTACGGAGTGGATCATTGCCAGGCCAACCTGTTGAAGAGTGAGTGATTTTTGGGGGAATAACAGCGGGAAGAGCAGGATGATTGGTTTGAAAAAAGCTTTTACATTTTTTTGTCCATCGACCGGTTTCATAAAGCCGGGCCGGAAGTTATATTGTGCGCGGAAGGGTAATTGCTGCAAGGCATTTTCCGTTTTTCCTTTTACTCTCGCCCACATTATACGTCCCTTTGCCGTACTGTCTGTATGACGACCCGTTACGTAATTAAATACCATATGGGGATTGATGATAGAGAGTGTCTGTGCAAAATGAATTGTGGTAGTGTAGGTGATCTGTGTATACCTGTCTTCCTTCATACCCACACTGCTCACACCGGCACAAAAGAAACAGGCATCGTAATGCTGCAACTGATCCCTGAATTGTTCGACTTGCATAAAGTCAGGTACAATCAGTTCTTTTAGTTTGGGATGCTGCAATGGATAATGGCGGCGGCCAACGACAAGCACTTCCGTTACTGCTGTATGTTTGAGGCAGGTAAGCAGTACACCTTCACCCACCATGCCGGTAGCTCCGGTAAGTATTATTTTCATGTTTATCGGCTCATTGAATAAAGATGTAAAGGTCTGAATAAAAAGGAATCCCGGCTTTGTTGAAAAGTTCAATTTTACTTTGCCCAGAAGCCCGGGTAGAAGGTATAGGGTAGAAGGTAGAAGGCAGATTTCAACTCGGGAAATAAATATCCACGATGCCTTTTACTTTTATCCCTATACCTTATACCTTTGCAAAACCGTGCAAAGAATAGTTGCCTTCATATTAGCCATTTCTTTTCTGGGCCAGACCTTTAACCAGGGTTGGTATTACCTGGGTTACCTGGTGCAGCAGAAGGAGTATATGAAGCGATGCGAAAATAAGGCCCGTCCACAGCTGCATTGTAATGGTAAATGCCAGTTGATGAAGAAGATACTGGAGCAGGAGAAGAAAGAGCAGGGGCAGGCACCAGAGTTGAAACTGGCAGCCAAAGTAGACGCACTTTCCTCCAGATCATTTTTCCCGGTTTATACAACTCCTGTCAGCGAAATCAGGATTTCTTTATTTATACAATACACAATCGGACACCCGGTTGACCGTGCCTGTTCTCTTTTTCATCCTCCCGACTTTCCCGCCTGAGTTAATCGCTGCTATTGTACACTTCAGTCTGAAGTGAATCTTTTATTGGTTTAATCGTATCATTTATGGTCAGGAAATACAGCTGGTATGATCCTGTGCTGGTAAAAGGATGCGTCTTGTCCTCACTATACTTATATACGTAGTGTGGATAGTGATTGGCTACCTGCAACAGGACAGATTACAGGCTATTGTAAACAATTTGTTCCGACACTAAAAACAACTGTAATGAAAAAAATAATATATATGGCAGCTTTTGCTGCTGTACTGACATCGTCGTGTAAAAAAGAAACGGTTGTCAGTGAGCATGATGGTGAATTGACTTTGAGTTTCGATGCAAAAGCCGGCACAAACGATTTTGCACTCAATCAGGATATTGCTATTGGTGCACGCACCTACAACTTCAAAAGTCTGCGCTACTGGGTGAGTAATGTAGTGCTGGTAAAATCGGATGGTACAGAATATGCAGTACCGGAATCTTATTATCTGCTCGAAGAGACCGGGCCGGTAACAGTTCAGGAAGGAGATTATACCTATCCCGCAAAAAAACGTGAGGATGTGGTACTCAGGAACATTCCCCTGGCTGAATATAAAGCGGTTAAATTCTCTATTGGTGTAGATGCCACGCACAATGATAATCTGAGTCTGCAGGCTGGTGAGTTGTCGCAACTGAGTGGCATGACAAACGTTTCATGGATGTGGCATACCAGTTATATTTTCACTTCTCTGCAGGGCACGGTGAAAGAAGGCGCTACTTCCAAAACCTTTCTGGCTGAGACAGGTGTGAATAGCAACTATAAAACAGTTGCATTAAATCTTCCATCGGCGATCCGGGTAAGCTCGGCCAAATCTACAAAGGTTACACTGGATGTAGATGTGGCTAAAGCGATCGATGGTATAGACCTCATCGCCACACCTACCATTGGGGCCAGCCAGGCGAGTGTAATGGCTACTCTGGCAAATAATTACGCTACGAAGGCATTTAGTGTAACTACAGCCAAATAACAGTATGAGCAGGCTTTTCTATATTGTCTTTTGCATACTGATAGCAGGTATGCAGGCCTGTTCCAAAACGGAAATGAGCCCGGTACCCCAACCTGTGGAGTTGGAGGTGCCGGCTAATTTCCCGATGCCTCCTCCCATGCCAGATAATCCTCTGACACGTGAAGGCATTGAATTGGGGCGCCGTTTATTTTATGATAAACGACTGTCAGGTAATAATGCTATTTCCTGTGCCAGTTGTCACAATCAGTCATTGTCTTTTTCGGATGGAGTAGCGTTGAGCCAGATAGGTGTCTCCGGCAATATCCTGCACAGACATGCACCGGCATTGCTCAATATGGCCTGGGTGAATAATGGGTTGTTTTGGGACGGAGGTTCTACTAACCTCGAGTCGCAGGCATTTGCACCTTTGGCCAATCGGGATGAAATGAACCAGGAATTGTATGAACTGGTAAATGAATTAAGGGCGGTGCCCGATTATGTAAACAGGTTCAGGCAGGCTTTTAATGATCCTGAGATTAAGACCGGCAGTATTGTAAAAGCGCTGGCCCAGTTTCAACGTACCCTGGTTGCCGGTAAGTCGCGCTACGATAAATTCAGGCGCCAGGAACCCGGTGCTACACTGACCTTGCAGGAACAGGAAGGTCTTCAACTGGTACAAAGCAAATGCATGGGATGTCATCAGGGGGAGTTGTTTACCGATAACAGGTATCACAATAATGGAATCGACCAGGACTTTTCGGATGCATCACTGGAAGGACTTTTTCAGGGGCGCTTCAGGATTAGTTATGATCCGGCCGACCTGGGAAGTTTCAAAACACCCACACTTCGCAATGTAATGCTTACGGCACCCTATATGCACGACGGCCGTTTTGCTACGATCAATGATGTACTCGATCACTATAATAACGGTGTATTACCATCACCGTCGCTTGATCCGTTGATGAAGCAAAATGGAGGAATGCCCGGTATTCCGTTAAGCAACAGCGAAAAACAGTCCGTCATTGCTTTTCTAAAGGCCCTGACAGACGAGTCATTTATTACGAATCCACGTTTTTCTGATCCACATTAAAAAATGAAACAATGAAAAATATTCTATTCAGGTCTTCCTTACTTCTTGTCATCATGAGTATGATTTTTGCCACCTGTAAGAAGGAAAAACTTCCTGTACCAGGTACAGGAGAGCAAATGACCAATATGTCGGTAGAGTTTGACAATATTGTTGGAGGGCAAAATCTTATTCTCAATGCGGTGAACTATACCAATACAGCTGGGGAGCAATTTAATGTCTCACTGCTGCAGTATTATATCAGCAATATCAAGCTGCGTAAGACAGATGGCAGCTACTATACCGTAAACCCCGACAGCAGTTATTTTCTGATCAAGGAAAGCGATCCTGCCACCCGCTTTGCGCGTTTCAGGGCTCCTGTGGGCGATTATAATCAGTTGACTTTTGTACTGGGAGTAGATAGTCTGCGCAGCACGATGGATATTAGTAAACGTACGGGAGTTCTGGATCCGGCAGGTGGCCATGATAACGGTATGTACTGGGGCTGGAACAGCGGCTATATCTTCTTCAAAATGGAAGGCATATCACCGGCAGCACCCGTTGATCCTACCGGCCAGCGTAAATTCCGCTACCATATCGGTGGATTTGGCGGCTATTCTGCTCCCACCATCAGCAATATCAAAACCATCACCATTGACCTTACCGCTGCCGGCAATGCACAGGCGCGCGCCGGACGCAATTCCAACATTCACCTGATGGTCGATGTGCTGAAGGCATTCAATGGACCAACAACGCTTAGTATTGGCGC
>JAGODE010000186.1 GCA_017998385.1 Chitinophagaceae bacterium
TCCTTCTACCTTCCGCCTCTTCTTTATAAGAAATAGTGGTCAGTGGTCAGTGCCCGGTGGTCAGTAAGAAAACCTTATTTTTCCCTACACCCTCCTCCTTCTACCTTCTACCTCTCCTTTATAAGAAATAGTGGTCGGTGGTCAGTGGTTTGTAAGAAAACCTTAGTTTTTCCCTACACCCTCCTCCTTTTACCTTCTACCTTTCCTTCACCCGGTCTCTTATTTCCAGATATAACTTCCTCCACTCTTTATTTTCCGTATGCTCCGCCAGCCACTCCAGTGCCAGTTGATGGGCAATGGTCAGGGCTTTTTCAGGCGCTGTATTTATATCCGGTTTTACGCCCACTCCTTCCCAGTTTGTTTTGCTGATCGCATTTTCTACCCGGGCTGTAGGCACGAAGAGGTCAATACGTGATCCATCGGGCAGATCATATAAGGGAAAGGCTCCACCGGGATTGGCTCCGCCGCCTGTGGTCTCGCCTACTATGGTTACCCGTTTCAGTTGTTGCAGGTCATAGGCAAACTCTTCAGCAGAAGAAAAACTGCCTTTATCGGTGAGCAGGTATACGGGTTTGTGGATATAACGCGGACCGGCCAGTTGCGGGATGGTGAAGACACTATCTGTCCGTTTGCTGGAGTATATCGTAAGCAGATGAATGGAGTCGGGCGGCAGCAGATAACTGATAAGAAGATTGCCGGGCATACCTCCTCCATTGCCGCGCAGGTCAATGATGAGTGCCTGGGTATGCTGAAGAAAAGTAAAAGCGCCGGGCAGTATGTCGTCAAAAGCACCAAATGCCTGCACTTTCATATAGCCGATATCGCCCGGCACTACCCGCAGATCGGTCAGACCATTATTCGAAAATTTATCATTGAAGAAAAACCAGGGTACAGCGGGTTGTTCACTGGCTTTATTTGCGGCCTCCAGCGCTGATACATGAAAAAAATTAAGATGATTGTCGCGGGCAGTATTTTTCAGATCGCCCCCCAGTGCCGCAAGGAAATCGTCTACCGTGGTAAATGGTTTATACTTTCCGGCCTTCCATTGTTTATCGAGAATTGCGATGGTGCTGGTAGCTGTTTGTGAGAAATAATAGGTTTCGCCAAACAGTTTTTTTGTACGGTTAAATATTTCTTCTTTTTCCCGCTGACTTATCGGTTGTGCCAGCAGCGAAACAATCCCTGTCAGCAGCGTACTTATTAATAAAAGCGTTTTTTTCATGATCATTTTTCTATTTAGATATCCGGATAGTTATACCGGTTACCTGAAACTACTGCTGTTTCTCACCGGCTGATAGAAAAGAGTCATGAGTTGATAAAAACGCTGGCTGAATTGAATTCTATCAATCCATGAGCAGGCTCATTTTACAGTCAACCCATTATTTTTTCGCTTTGGGGATATGAAACTTCGATATCATATCGGCTGTAAGTGTTTCCGGTTTATCGGGATCTGCACCCGGATTGGCGGTGAGGTCAACCACCAGCAGGTAATCGTTTTGCTGGTCCTGCGGATTCTCCCAGCGTTCCCACAGGTAAGTACGCAGCTGGCTGTTTTTTAATTCTTCCTTTGTAGCCGCTCGGTTAGTGACCTGTCCGTTTTTAGAATACCGGTAGGTGCCCTTTGTTGGAAAGGTTTTAAAAATGGCCTGGCCTTTTTCGTTCTTTGTAAACTCCACTTTGCCTTCGGCATGTGTCCAGCTCTCTGTTTCCAGTCCGTAGGTATTAACCTGCACATAGAGCATAAACTCATATTTTCCACCCGGCAGAAATTTGAATTTTACAATCATGCCTCCACCGTTTTTAGTGGTATTGTAATAGGCTCCCGGTGTTGTATTTACGTATTGCAGGTTGGAAAGAGTAGATACCGTCCAGTAAGTGCTGTCGTTGGTAAGCACATCTGCCGGTACGGCAGACTGAACAGTGCTTTTGTTCTGGCCGCAGCTGGCCAGACTGATTAATAAGGCTGCAAGAAGAAGAACAGGTCGCATGATAAGGGATAAGGTTTATGGTTAAAGGTTTGGGGGGCGTGTGTTGTAAGTAGCAGCACTACCGGCTTCCGATACAAGACGAAGGACTGTTTACGATCAACTATTCCGCATAGAACAAATTTCCTTTTTCAATAAGCCGCTTCGCAAACCATTTTGATGAGCTGTATTTTTTACTGTATCAGTTGTTGTTTGGGAAGATGAAAAATAAACATAACCATACGTTTGGTTTATCTTTGGATGCTCTAACATTTTCAAAAAAAATAGTCGGTATGCGTAAACTTATATTAGGCCTGGCCGTAAGCCTCGACGGATTTATTGAAGGACCAAATGGTGAATTTGATTGGTGTTTTACCGATCAGGATTATGGCATGCGTGCATTCTTTGAGCGGGTTGATTCGTCGTTTATGGGACGAAAAAGTTTTGAAGTAGTGCAGGCCATGGGTGAAGCTGCCGAGTTTCCCGGTATGCCCCGTTTAAAGGAATATATTTTCAGCAATACACTGACCGATGTGGGGCCTGAGCGTCAACTGGTAACCGGTGATGCAGCTACTGCCGTTAAACGTATCAAGGCAGAACCCGGAAAAGATATATGGCTTTTTGGCGGAGCCAGTCTTACCAGCTCCCTGCTGCAGGAAGACCTGGTAGATGAATTATGGTTATCCATTCATCCCATCATACTGGGATCGGGTAAACCACTTTTTACCGGACTGCAGCAACGTATTTCCTTACAACTGACAGAGACCCTCACTTACGATACCGGTCTGGTCTCTGTGAAGTACACTATTCTTCCCTCTTCCAAAAAAGGGTAAAAGTACGTTGAGGCTGAAAATCAATTAGGTATATTTTATATATATAGATTTGGGCACATTTTTCGCAAAAAAGCATACTAGTAGTTTTACGAAGCAGGATTAATGGTTTATGCTAATGCTTACATTTACCGCCTGACCAAAAATTTCTGCTATGCGTACTGTAATCCGTGTGTGCCTGCTCACAGGTCTGCTGCTATCTCTGCAGCTGGTTGTACTGGCACAGCCACTCAAAACCCGTTACAACAATTCCACCGTGTATGCGGGTATCGAAGTAGGTTCAAAAGGTGTAAAGATGAGTGTGGTGGAGATGGGACGCAATTCGCAAAGCAGTGGTGCCTTCCAGGTATTGAAAGATACATCCGTTAATACCGACTTTATATCGTTTACCTCAGCCAGTTCGGAAGCGACCCTCAACGGTCTTACCGCACTTTACACAAAAGCACTGGATGAATATAAGATTCCTTCCGACAAGATTTATACTGTCATCAGCAGCGGGGTGAAGATGCAGGCGGAGAAAGATAACCGCAACGATGCGGTCAGTGGACTGATCCAGTCATTCCGTACCCGCATCAAAGAGCCGGAGCGGCAGGTTGAAGTAGTGGATGTAATAGCAGAAGCACGTCTCTCCCACCTGGGTATCGTACCGGCTCCGCGACGTTATACTACTTTTCTGATCGATATAGGCAGTGGTAATACCAAGGGTGGTTATTTTCCGAATGGTAATACCCGCGATTTTAAACTGTTTCAGCTCAACTGGGGTACCAAAAGTGTGGCCAATGAAACAGAAAAACGCTGCGATGAATTTGATAAAACACTGAGCAATTACAATAAGCAGCTGGGCCGTGTATTGTCGGGTGTTGAAAATGCAGAGCTCATCTATGCTGTAAATGCGAGCGGCGCTTATCCGTTAAGTGATAATATCGCTTTTAGTGGTGGTATTGCCTGGGCGGTGGCCACGCTTACGCATCCCGAGCAGGCCAGTAAATCGTCGGTATCGGTTACTTATGAAGAAGTAAAACGGCTAAGCGATCAGTTGTTGAGCAATTATTCTTCGCTGAGCGATTCTGCTCTTGCCCGTGCCAATACACAGGCAGATCAGGATATACTGCGCAGTGAAGTACAACGGGTTCACAAGGTATTTGATCAGCGCGCGCTTATGGCGGGCACCGGACTGCTGCTCAAGATCATGCGGCAGTTTACTTCTATCTATGAAAGCAAAGGCTTTCAACTGGTAAAAAACGGACAGGTGGGCTGGATATCTGCTTATGTGGATCAGGCCATTCAATAACGCATTTCTTGTTGTATTGTGTTCAATAAAAAAGCGATAACCCGAAAGGGATTATCGCTTTTACTTTTAGTATGCGTTGAGCAGATTAAGCGCGTTGGGTAAACGTGCGGCCGCGGCGTCCGCCTCCACCAGATCTCCGGCTTTGCATATAGCCGGGTTGCACAGTTCCCTGCGGCGGTGGCGGGGGGGTATGCATCAGCGGCACATCAAAGGGATGGCTTTTTACTACTTCAATACTTTTTTTGATCAGGCGTTCTATATCGCGCAGAGCAATTTTTTCTTCATAATCACAGAATGAAAATGCCACTCCATTTGCTCCCGCACGACCGGTACGGCCAATACGATGCACATAGGTCTCCGGCACATCGGGCAGATCATAATTGATCACATGGGTGAGTTCGTCAATATCAATACCACGTGCTGCAATATCGGTAGCAACCAGTACTCTTGTTTTACGTGATTTGAAATTGCTCAGTGCGTTCTGACGGGCATTCTGTGTTTTATTACCATGTATG
The DNA here is from genome assembly GCA_017998385.1 of Chitinophagaceae bacterium. GTDB lineage: Bacteria > Bacteroidota > Bacteroidia > Chitinophagales > Chitinophagaceae > CAYMZZ01. The sequence continues at coordinate 4,601 of JAGODE010000186.1, forward strand.
GCTTCGGCACGGATACCTGCTTTGTTGAGGATACGGGCTACTTTATCCGCACCATGTTTGGTACGGCTAAACACGAGGGCGGTGGGAATAGCCGGATCACTGAGCAGGTGAACGAGCAAAGAGCTTTTATTTTGTTTTTCGGTAAAATAAAGAAACTGCTGAATGGTCTCTGCCGTAGAGGACACAGGGGTAACTTCCACGCGCATGGGTTGATGCAGCAGGATGTTGGCCAGTTGTTGTATTTCCGGCGGCATGGTAGCAGAGAAAAACAGGGTTTGTCTTTTCTGCGGCAGGCGTGCGATGATTCGTTTTACATCCTGCACAAAACCCATATCCAGCATACGGTCTGCTTCATCGAGTACAAAATACTCGATATCCTGCAGTGATATATGGCGCTGGTTCATGAGATCGAGCAGGCGGCCGGGAGTGGCTACGAGGATGTCTACTCCTCTGCGTAATGCATTTACCTGGTGGTATTGCGATACGCCACCAAAGATCACCATATGCTGCAGGCCGAGGTATCGTCCATAGGCTTTGAAACTTTCATCGATCTGGATAGCCAGTTCGCGGGTTGGGGTTAATACCAGGGCGCGGATGGGTTTGCGTTGCCCTTCGCCGCGTTGTGGCGCTTTTTCGTGCATAAGCTGCAACAAAGGCAGCGCAAATGCCGCCGTTTTACCGGTGCCGGTCTGTGCGCAGCCCAGCAGGTCTCTGCGGTTTAATACAATAGGAATAGCTTGTTCCTGGATGGGAGTCGGTTGCACATAGCCCTCTTCGCCCAACGCCTTGAGCAATGGCTCAATGAGCTGTAAGTCGTTAAATGACACTTTATTAATTCGTTTAAGTTGAAAATCTGGTAAGGCTATCCGGAAATCTGCCGGATACTTTACCCGCCTTACGTTTAGCCATCAGGCTGGTTGCGAGAGTGTTACACAACAATACTGGAAGAGCAAAACATTAAGAACTGTAAAGATAGGAAGAAAAATGATAATAATGTGCTAATGTGATAAAATGTGCTAATGGGATAAATGTGCTGATGTGCTGATGAATTTGAAGATTTGAAAAGCAGTAGTGTCCGGGGAAAATAAGGAGAATAGTTTTTTCGAAAACTTAACTGTTGAAATGAATAATCGGGTGCCGTCCCGAAGTTTCGGGACGAGCGGTTAAATTGGAAATGATCGAATCGTTTACTATCCACATAATACCGCCTCTCCCGTTTTGAATATGCTTTTAATTCCATCTGTTGCCTCCACGGCCGGCGGGCATTTATTTCCCCTGACAACAGTGATTTGAAAATTGAAGAATGGCTTTCTGTAGCCCCGCGATGCTTCGCGGGGCTACGATACGCTGAAACATCGCTGGACAAATTAGTCCCGCGAAGCATCGCGGGGCTACAACGCGCCGGAATGTCACTCCTCACCTTGAAGCACCTTTTGCCAGTAAATGTTGAATACTGGGACATTTACTAAATTATCAGATTTGTCTTTCCGTTTTCAACTCCTCAAAATTAGCACATCAGCACATTTATCCCATTAGCACATTAGCACATTTTATCACATTAGCACATTACTTCCCTTTCTCATTTCACAAAAAACACGGCGCAGCTTCTGCCGGGTACCGATACGGCGCCTGATTGCATCTTAATTTCCTGCTGGCCGGGCAGGATATGATGTTGCCACTTTCCTTTGGGGAAGTTTAAGCTGGCATTGCTTTCGCTGGCGTTGTAGACAACAGCGATTTTTTTCCAGTGGTCGCCGGCTTTTTTACTGTCAATCGTATACGCTACAATGCCGGGAGCTGTATCCAGGAAATGAATCAGGTTTTTAACCTGCTCGCCGGTTTTTAATCGAAAGGCCGGATGTTTTTTACGCAGCGCTATCAGCGCCTGTACGTAGCGAACCACGTCTTCGTTCTGTGTTTTAAGATTCCAGTCAATAGCATTGATCCTGTCGCCGGCGTTATAAGAGTTTTCATTGCCCTCTTTGCTGCGAAGAAATTCGGTGCCTGCATGCAAAAAAGAAATTCCCTGCGATGTGAGTACAATGGATAAAGCGAGTTGATGCATTTTCCGTCTTTCTGCATCAGTGGCTGTACTGGCAGATAAAGCCAGCTTATCCCACAACACATGATTGTCGTGGCACTCGACATAACTCACGGTTTGCAGGGGCGATGCTGCATAAGGCGCTTTGGAATAGTTGACCCGGCTGTAATCTACCTGCGGGTGTTCGCAGGCAGCCACCACGCCAAAGCGGATACTGTTTTCGAGTCCCGCCTGTCCGCTTACAAATCCTTTTTCTTCGTTACGAAATACACTTCCTTTAATGGCATCTCTGATGTCGTCGCTGAATACGGCAACATCATACAATTCGCTGGCCTGCTTTTTAACTGCCCGCATTTTCTCAGGTAAGGGAGATGCACCAGCCGTCCAGCCTTCGCCATACAGAAGAATGCCGGGTTTGATTGTACGCAGGCGGTAGGCGATCTGGTTCATGGTTTCAATATCATGTACGCCCATGAGATCGAAACGAAATCCGTCGATATGAAATTCATTTACCCAGTGTTCCAGCGATTCAATCATGAATTTGCGTACCATGGTGCGTTCGCTAGCCATTTCATTTCCGCAGGCAGTAGCGTCCGAAAAACGGCCATCAGGTAAGTGACGGTAATAGTAGCCGGGCACCAGTTGATTGAATAAGGATTTTTGAGTGAGCATGGTATGGTTATATACTACGTCCATAACCACACGCAATCCTTTTTTATGCATGGCCTGGATCATTTCTTTCAATTCGCGTATGCGTGTAATACCATCAGCTGCTTCGCTGGCATAGGAGCCTTCGGGCACATTGTAATTAAGGGGCTCGTATCCCCAGTTATATTGAGTTGAATCGGGATACCGCTCATCAACCGACAAATAATCGAAGAAAGGAAGCAGGTGAATATGTGTTACACCCATTTCCTGTATATGATCGAGCCCGGTAGAAAGCCCGGCTGCATTTTTTGTTCCTGTTTCTGCCAGTCCTTTGTATTTGCCTTTTTGCCGGATACCTGAGCTGGGCGAAATGCTGGCATCCCGGATATGGAGCTCATAAATGATTGCATCGGTAGCCTTGCCAAATGCAGGCATAAAATCATAGAACCAGCCATCGGGGTCGGTGGCAGAAAGGTCCACAATGCAGGCACGTTTACCGTTTACGCCTACGCTTTTGGCATAGGGATCGGGCACGGGGGCGAGCCAGTTGGTGCCGATGCGTACACGAAAGGCATAAAACATTCCGGGTGCAGCTTTCGATGATTGCACAAGCCAGGTACCGCCTTCGGCTTTTTTCATGGGCAGGCTATCGGTTGCTTCACCGGAATCACCTTTGGTATAGAACAGCAGCTGAACAGCATCTGCCGTAGGTGCCCATATTCTGAACTGATAAACATCGCCACGGCGGGTGAGTCCGAGATCCTGGCCGGCATATACAGGATAGCTGTTATAATCGACCGTTTGTGCATACAGTTGTTCGGAGATCAGGTACAGGCTTAGCAGCATAAACAATCTTTGCATGAGGAAGCTGTTTGAGTTCTTAAAGATAAGCGCCGCTGTGGATGAATGGTTGAATAAAATTGGGAAAAACAGCGTTAAAATGATTGTTTGCGTGTAAATTGTCCCGCAATTACAAATACCAATTCGTGTATCATGGGAGATCTGCAAATCAAGAAACAACAGAAAAAGTATGATGTAGTGATAGTAGGATCAGGAGCCGGTGGTGGCATGGCCGCTTATATCCTCGCCCATGCGGGGTTAAGTGTGTGCATTATTGAGGCCGGCCCGATGTATGATCCTGTTAAAAATATCACGCAATTCAAAAATCCCTGGGATTCACCCCGTCGCGGTGCATCTACCCGTTTCCGGCCTTTTGGCGATTTTGATGCCAGCTATGGTGGCTGGAATATAGAAGGTGAACCTTACACTAAAGAGTCGGGTACACAATGGGATTGGTTTCGCTCACGTATGTTAGGCGGTCGTACCAATCACTGGGGCCGTATTTCGCTTCGTTTTGGTCCAAAGGATTTCAAACGCCGCAGTATCGATGGATTGGGCGATGACTGGCCCATCACGTATGATGAGGTCAAACCTTTTTATGACCGTGTTGATAAGCTGGTAGGTATTTTTGGTACCAATGAAGGGTTGGAAAATGATCCCGATGGTATCTTCCTGCCTCCTCCCCGTCCACGCCTGCATGAGATTTTTTTGAAAAATGCCGCCACACAGGCCGGTGTGCGTGTGATTCCTTCACGGCTTTCTATTC
>JAGODE010000439.1 GCA_017998385.1 Chitinophagaceae bacterium
GATACGTGTAGACCCGATTGTTTTTTAGCAGGCTTTTGGCCAGCAGGTTTTCAAACGGGTAAAGCAGGTTATTGCCCAATGCATGAATGATGCGGTGATCTTCTTTAAAATGCTCATATTTTCCAAACGAAGACAGTTTGGCGATAATGATGTCTTCATCGGTAAAGGTTACACGATATACATGATTGGTGGATACCAGCGGACTGATATCTTCCACACGTGCAATGCGACGCGAGGGGTCATAGCCATTCCAGGCTTTTTCAATAATATCCGTATAGTTTATCATAGCTCCAGCCCACAGGGAATATCTTAAGGTTGTTGTGCCCTGATTTTTGAGTTTGAAAATAGGCCAAATAATCGTTTCCAGTCCATTCCGGCAATGACCGGTATTAAGATAAATGGCAATACAATGCTACGGTAGCGCACAATAGCTCCCAGGTTATTGACACTGAATCCCACTACCAGCAATAATGTAAAAGACAGGCAGGCCGTAAAATATAATACTGCATCGGGCGGGTGTGTGCGCGGTCGTTTGAAAAAAATGAAAAGCAGCAGAAGGATCAGTATCAATACCGTTTCAATTGCTGAGAAAAGGGAGGGTAAGTGGCGGATATCTGATGGATAAGGCCGCAGGGCAGAAAGAGAAAGGGCCTGGGGCAGATTGATCAGGAAACTTACAGCTGTTGGCTCCAGCGACCGGATGGGGATGCTGGAATGGCCTACCAGGTTTACAAAGGCCTCTTGTTTTTCGACTACTGCCTGCGGAAAGTCAAGCCGAGGATTAAGATACCGGAGGGTAAAAAAGAGGGTAAAGAAAATAAGGTAAACGATACCAAAGGTCACTGCCATCCGCTTATTCCACCGCAATGCCGCCACCCAGGCTATGAGTGCCGGCACAACAATTACCAGCATCGCATTGCGGAGGGTAAATAACAGGAAGAGGCCTGCGAAAATGCCGGCGCTCCTTTTGACCGAAATCCGTTTTTCCTTTATTGTAAAATAAACATGATAGATAATAAGGCTTAGTCCTAAAAACAATAATCCTTCTTTGTGTATACCACTGCTCCAGTAAAGAAATGAAGGACAGAGAAAAATAGCGGCCAGAATCCATTTTTCTTTTTGAGGAAATTGTTCTTTCATCACCCGGAAGACGGCTATTGGGCCAAACAGGGTGATGTAGGCGAAAAAGATCACGTTTACATAGTATCTGCCCTGGCTCAGCAGATCCAGGATGGAAATAAATTTGATGAAAATATTTGATTTAAGATCGTTCCAGAATGAGCCGCTCGAGGCAAAGAGTTTGCTGTAGCCATCCGGATAAGGATTGTGAAACAGGTTGGTGAAGTATTCGCCCGGACGGTCAAAAAGTACTTCCAGTTCCCGGATGCCCTGTGCGTGATAATTCCAGGTGTCGACCATCTGGGCTGTGCCGCTGTAATGGGTACCCATCCACCCATAAAATATACCGGCTATTACTTTCAGCAGAAAAAGGCTGAGGAGTGTGGTTTTGCTAAGTCCGGTGGCAGTAAAAAAACGGGTTTTGGTCACCAGCCAGGCAAACAGAAAAAGGTAGATTACAAACAGCAGAAAGTCCAAAAAGTATTGGTTTTAACTTGCTAAAATAAATAATTAAGGCATCGTTCCACTTTTTTTACACATCCTATAGTATCGCAACCGCCGAAACGATCTTATTTGCGTAGCTTTGCGCATCTTCTTAATACTCTATTTTACATTTTTCAATGGAAATCACAGCAAAAACGGCGCAACAGCTTCGGCTTACGGAAGAAGAATTTGAACTCATTAAGCAAAAGCTGGGCCGCGTACCCAACTTCAATGAGCTTTGTGCATTCAGCGGCATGTGGAGTGAACACTGCAGCTACAAAAACTCCATTAAATGGTTGAAAACACTGCCCCGCGAAGGAGGCAGAATGCTGGTAAAGGCGGGTGAAGAAAATGCCGGTCTTATGGATATTGGCGATGGCCTTGGTGTAGTATTTAAAATTGAATCACATAACCACCCTTCGGCAATTGAACCCTTCCAGGGAGCCGCAACAGGGGTAGGTGGTATTCACCGCGATATTTTTACAATGGGCGCACGCCCAATTGCCGCGCTCAACTCGCTGCGTTTTGGCAAACTCGAAGAAGATAAAACCCAACACCTGCTGTCGGGTGTGGTACATGGTATTGGCCATTACGGCAACTGCTTTGGTGTACCTACCGTAGGCGGCGAAGTATATTTTGATCCCTGTTATCATACCAACCCGCTGGTCAATGCCATGAGTGTGGGTATCGTAAAAGCGGGACAGACGGTATCGGCCACGGCGGAAGGTACCGGTAACCCGGTAATGTTTGTAGGAAGTGCCACCGGTAAAGATGGTATTGGCGGAGCCTCTTTTGCTTCGGCCGATATTACGGCTGAAAGTGTACAGGAGCTGCCTGCCGTGCAGGTAGGCGATCCTTTTCAGGAGAAAAAACTCCTGGAAGCCTGTCTCGAAGTGATTCAG
>JAGODE010000187.1 GCA_017998385.1 Chitinophagaceae bacterium
GAAGAGTTCAGGGCGGTAAATGATATGTACCTCAAATATTTCAAAATCTTCGGTATTGAGAAATATGTGATGCGCCTGTCACTGCACTCACCCGAAAAGCTGGGTATTAAATATGTGAATGAGCCGGAACTGTGGAAGGAAACCGAAACAATGGTACGCAATGTGCTTATAGAGTCAGGCATTCCATTTGTGGAAGTACAGGATGAAGCAGCTTTTTATGGTCCTAAAATAGATGTACAGATTTATAGTGTGATCGGGCGGGAGTTTACCCTGGCTACCAACCAGGTCGATTTTTCCCAGGGCCGCAGCTTTAAATTGCAGTATACAGCCCACGACAATAAATCGGAGACCCCGCTTATTATTCACCGGGCTCCGCTTGGCACACATGAACGGTTTATCGGCTTCCTGCTCGAACAGTATGCCGGTCGTTTCCCTGTATGGCTGGCACCTGTACAGGTAAAAGTCTTACCGATCAGCGATAAATTCCAGGATTATGCCCGCTCGGTTGAACTCGCTTTGAAAAAAGTCGGTATCCGTGCGGAAGTAGATGACCGTAATGAAAAAATCGGTAAGAAAATCCGGGATACGGAGCTTATGAAAGTGCCGTATATGCTGGTCATCGGAGAAAAAGAAATGAATGAAGGCAAAGTGGCCGTGCGCCGGCAGGGCAGGGGCGACCTCGGAGTAAAATCCCTGGAAGAGTTTATTGCCGAAACAGCCGCTGAGATCAGTGAAAGAAGGGCAGAATAAGGCGGAAATGGTTTTATCTTATTAAAAATTTTCCAGATTCAGAATTCCAGAATAATTTACAGTCAGGAAGAAAACAACTTTTTAAACTAAAAAACGTAAATGGCAGTACCTCAAAAACCCGGAGGCGGGTTCAACAGGCCACCAGGCGGGGGAGGTTTCAGACCCGGCGGTGGTGGATTCAATAAAGGTGGCTTTAAAGGCCGCATGGCTCCCCGCAGGGAAGCCGAGCATCGTATTAACCAGTATATCCGCGTACCCCAGGTACGACTGGTTGGCGATAATGTGGAAGTGGGTATCTACAATACCCAGGATGCACTGCGCATGGCGCAGGAAATGCAATTAGACCTGGTAGAGATTTCTCCGCAGGTAGATCCTCCTGTTTGCAAGATCATTGACTATAATAAATTCCTTTACGATAAGAAGAAAAAGGAAAAGGAGATGAAAGCCAAAAGCAAAGTCTCCGAAGTGAAAGAAATCCGTTTTACACCCAATACGGATGATCATGACTTTGACTTCAAAGCAAAACATGCCGAAGGCTTTTTGAAAGATGGCAACAAGGTGAAAGCCTATGTACAGTTCAAAGGCCGTGCTATCCAGTTTCAGGAAAGAGGACAACTCCTGTTGCTGAAATTTGCTGAACGCCTCGCCGAAGTAGGTATACTGGAAAATATGCCGAAAATGGAAGGACGGCGGATGCTGGCAATGTTTGCCCCGAAAGGTAAAAAGAAGTAATCCACATCTTTTATACATTCAGACCCGGAACATACTTCCGGGTCTTTTATTTTATTTGTTACGTAAGCATGTTTTGCGGAATTTGGGCATCCAATTCAGATTGCTGCAGCCGCAAAGGAACCTGCTGCAGCAATTCTTTTTTTATCCATAACTATACCATATGCGTTATTTAAACCACCTTTCATTTGCGCTGATGGCTTCCCTGCTGGTACAGGCAAGCTCGGCGCAAACAAGAACCCGTCCCCCTGCGGCTGCTGATACAACGGCCCGGCCGGCTGTACCTCCCGGAGGAGCCAGACCCAGCACCGGCCCCAAACCTTACTCAGAAGTGATCACAGCCAAAGCAGTAAGCGACAAAGGCATGTTTACCGTTCACAAAGTAGAAGACAAATACTACTTTGAAGTTCCCGATTCCATGCTCAACCGCGACATCCTGGTTGTAAACCGTATTTCCAAAGCCGCCGCTGGTATGCGTAATGGTTTCTTTGGTTTTGCCGGCGATCAGATTGGTCAGAATGTAGTACGCTTTGAGAAAGGCCCCAACAACAAGGTATTTCTCCGCAATGTATCCTTTGCTGAATACGCAAAAGACTCCACATCGCCCATGTTTACGGCTGTTACCAAATCAAATGTACAGCCGATTGCGGCCGCCTTTGATGTAAAAGCTTTCGCGAAAGATTCTGCCGGTACTGTAATTGATGTGACAGATTTTGTAAGTGGTGATAACGATGTGCTTTTCTTCAGCAGCGGTCTTAAGACCTCTATGCGCATCGGTGGTCAGCAAAACGACAAATCATACATTTCAGGTATTCGTTCCTATCCGATGAACCTGGAAATAGCTACGGTAAAAACATATAGCCGTTCTGCTGCTCCTGGTGGAATGCCCGGTGGTGCTCCCGGCGGCAACCTCACCATCGAAATGAACAGCTCATTTGTATTGTTGCCCAAAGTGCCCATGCAACCCCGTTACTTCGACCCACGTGTAGGTTACTTTGCTGTAGGATATACCGATTTTGATGCCAACCCCCAGGGCGTGGAAGCTGTGCGTCTCATCAAACGCTGGCGCCTCGAACCCAAACCCGAAGATGTGGAGAAATACAAACGCGGTGAACTGGTAGAACCTGCCAAACCTATTATTTTCTATATCGACCCCGCCACTCCCAAAGACTGGATTCCTTATCTCATCCAGGGGGTGAATGACTGGCAGGTGGCTTTTGAAAAAGCAGGTTTCAAAAATGCCATCCTCGCTAAGATAGCCCCCACCAAAGAGCAGGACCCCGAGTGGAGCCTCGAAGATGCCCGCTACTCAGCTATCGTATACAAACCCTCTGATATTCCCAATGCCAGTGGCCCCAGCATCAGCGATCCCCGCAGCGGCGAAATCATGGAAAGCCATATCAACTGGTATCACAACGTAATGCAGCTGATCCATCACTGGTATTTTGTACAATGTGCACCCGTTGACCCAGGTGCCCGCAAAATGACCTATGATACCGAACTTATGGGCCAGCTTATCCGCTTCGTATCTTCTCACGAAGTAGGCCATACACTGGGCCTCCGTCACAACTATGGCTCCAGTTCAACAGTGCCTGTTGAAAAACTGCGCGACAAAGCCTGGGTAGAAGCCAATGGACATACTCCTTCTATCATGGACTATGCCCGCTTCAACTACGTGGCACAACCGGAAGATAATATCAGCCGCATCGGTCTTTTCCCCCGCATTGGCGATTACGACAAATGGGCTATTGAGTGGGGCTATAAACGCTTCATGCAATTCAAAAATGAAGACGAGGAAAAAACATACATCAACAACTGGGTAATCGAGCGTCTGAAAGACAATCGCCTGTGGTTTGGTACTGAAACCAACCCCGATGATCCCCGCTCACAGCGCGAGCAGGTGGGTGACGATGGCATGAAAGGTGCTTTCTACGGCATCAAAAACCTCCAGCGCATTGTTCCCAACCTGATGGAATGGACCAAAGAGCCCAATAAGGATTATTCTAACCTTGCAGACATGTACCGCGAGGTTACCGGCCAGTTTACCATGTACATCAGTCACGTAAGCAAATATGTGGGTGGTATCATGGAAACCCCTAAAATGGTCGAAGAAAAAGGTCCTGTTTATGAAATCACTCCCAAAGCCAAACAACGTGAAGCAGTGGAGTTTCTGAACAAAAACCTTTTTGCCACACCAACCTGGCTGCTCAATGACGATATCTTCAGCCGTACAGGCATCAGCGCGCTCAACACAATCGGCAACCTGCAGGATGGCGCCCTTAACCGCCTCCTGTCTGTACGCACCATGTCAAAACTCATCGACGGCGAAGCGAAACTGGGCGCCAGTGCCTATGCACTGACCGATCTGATGACCGATCTGAAAAAAGGTGTTTGGGGCGAACTGGTTACAAAAGGTAAAATCGATGTATACCGTCGTAATCTCCAGAAGTCCTATATCAGCATACTCGACAATATGCTGAATCCTCCCAAACCCGCTGCCGGTGCTATTACCATCAACTTTGGTGGAAGCCCCATGGTTAATACCGACAAGTCTGATATCAAGAGTATGCTTCGCGCACACCTGACCGCCCTGCGTTCAGAAGCCCGTGCGGCAGCTGCTGTAGTAGCAGATCCCATGACCCGCTACCACCTGCAGGATATTGTTACACGCATCGATAATTCACTGAATCCCAAAGACTAATACGGCATTCACGCTAATTATAGCTGAGAATGGGGGCCATCGGCCCCCATTTTTATTAAGCAACTCTTTGTAAATCAATAAGGGTACCCTATCTTTGCAGCCCGAAAGAAATTTCGGTGCCGGTTGTCAAAACCGGTACTATTGCCTGAAGAGGCTCCACAAGTATTCGCCCGTGCGAATCGCCTCAAGGGTTTCATTACAATACTGGGTAAAATGCCTAAAGTAAAGACTAACTCCAGTGCCAAAAAAAGATTTAAAGTAACCGGCACCGGCAAGATCACTCACCAGAAGAGTTTCAAACGTCACATCCTCACCAAAAAATCCAAAAAGCGCAAACGCAATATGCGTATCGATGGCTTGGTTGCAAAACCCAATATGGATTTTGTAAAACGCCTGCTGCGCCTCAAATAGTCATAGCCCCGCTTTGACTGGTGAAGACAAAACATTCAACACTTTAAACTCTTTAAGAAATGCCTCGTTCAAAAAATGCAGTTGCTTCCAAAGCACGCAGAAAAAAAATATTAAAGCAAGCCAAAGGCTTCTATGGCAAACGTAAAAACGTATTAACGGTTGCCAAAAACGTTGTAGAAAAAGGTATGACCTACATGTACGTGGGTCGTAAACTGAAGAAAAGAGAATACCGCAGCCTGTGGATTGCCCGTATCAACGCTGCCGTACGCGCAGAAGGTCTGACCTACTCTGAGTTTATCAACAAACTTCAGAAAAAAGGTATCGAGTTGGATCGTAAAGTACTGGCCGACCTGGCAATGAACAACCCCGAGACATTTAAGTCACTGGTTGACTCTGTAAAATAAGACACGACCGTTCTTATTAATACTGAATGCCCCGCTCAGCCGGGGCATTCTTCTTTACGGGAAAATAATTTTGCCCCGGATAATTATCAAAATTCTACTTTTGTCCCGTTAAAACATTTTTGTCCACTGAACAGCCTTTTTCGCGCTCAATGAACAATACCTACAACGACCTCGTCAAGCAGACATTCAATTTTCCCCAGGAAGGCTTCGACGTAAAGGACGGTTATCTGCAGTACAACGGCCTCGACATTAAAGCTCTTATTGACAAGTATGGCACTCCGCTCAAACTGACCTACCTGCCCAAAATCGGCATGCAGATCAAAAAAGCAAAAACCATGTTTGCCAACGCCTTCAAAAGACATAAATATGAAGGCAAGTATTTCTATTGTTATTGTACCAAGAGCTCACATTTCAGCTTTGTAGTGGAAGAAGCCCTCAAACACGAAATTCATCTCGAGACCTCTTATGCCTATGATATCGAGATCATCAAAAAACTCTACGAGAAAAAGAAGATCAACAAGGATATCCATATCATCTGCAATGGCTTTAAGCAAAAAGGATATACCCGCCGTATCGCCAGCCTGCTCAACTCAGGCTTCCAGAATGTGATACCGGTGCTGGACAATAAGGAAGAACTGAGAGAATATGCCAAAACGGTTAAAGTCCCCTTCAAACTGGGCATTCGCGTAGCAGCAGAAGAAGAACCCAACTTTCCTTTCTATACCTCACGCCTGGGCATCCGGGCCAAAGACATCCTGGAGTTCTATGTAGACCGGATCGAAGGATATGAAAGCAAGTTTCAGCTCAAAATGCTCCATATCTTTTTAAATAAAGGTATAAAAGACGATATCTATTACTGGAGTGAGCTCAACAAGATCATTAACCTCTACTGCCAGCTCAAAAAGATCTGTCCCGAGCTCGATTCAATCAATATCGGCGGAGGATTTCCGATCAAACACTCACTCGGTTTTGAGTACGACTACCAGTTTATGATCAACGAAATTGTAGGCAATATCAAATCGGCCTGCAAAAAAGCCAAGGTTCCCATGCCCAATATCTTCACAGAGTTTGGCAGCTTTACCGTAGGGGAAAGCATGGCACATATTTACAGCGTGATTGGTGAAAAAGTGCAGAATGACCGCGAAAACTGGTATATGATCGACTCATCATTTATCACCACTCTTCCCGACACCTGGGGCATAGGCGAAAAATTCCTGATGCTGCCGATCAATAAATGGGATCAGGAATATCAACGGGTGGTTCTGGGCGGTATAACCTGCGACAGTCACGATTACTATGACTCCGAAGAACATATCAACGAAGTATTTCTGCCCAAAATAAATAATGGCGAACCGCTTTATGTAGGCTTCTTTCATACCGGCGCTTACCAGGATCAGATAAGCGGTTATGGTGGCATTAAACATTGCCTCATTCCTTCACCCAAACACGTCATTGTCGGGTACGATAAGAATGGCAAGCTGGTAGACTGGCTCTATGCGCGTGAGCAAACGGCACAAAGTATGCTGAAGATACTCGGGTATATGTAATCTTCCGGTTAGCGGGATTCTTTCGCTGGTGTCAGTAATAGTATACTGGCTACATGCGGCTTTAGTTTATCGCGTGTATAATAAGCCGGAAAATAACTATCCTTTGCCCAGGGCTCAAACAGGTTTCTGTAATAAGGGCTGCGTGGATCACCTGATTGTCCGGGGGCATTAGTCATCCAGGTATTGTCCCAGTTTCCTGTATCAGTCACAATGCGAAATGTAGCTCCCGTAGCCTGGTTATTGGCATCGCCCGTAGAGCCGATCGTGTGGCCATAGCCTCCACGTGGCAACAGAGGGGTATTGATCTGCAGGCGAATGCTGTCGCTTACCCATTGCTGCAAAGGGTGCAGCAACTGTGAATGTTTGAAAGCTGCCTGCCCGTATTGCCAGTCTTTCACAGCAGGCCCCAATTGAACCGTTAATGCATTTACAGCCATTCGGAAAGTAGTAGCTAAAAATCTGTTTCTTTCTGCAGTTGTTTCCTCTCCAAAATGTTCTGCATCGGGGTTAAGTAACCAGCCCCATACTTTGGTAAACTGAAATCGCAGCAAACCCTGCAGGGGCAACGGTATCCAACGCTGTGCAGCCTGTTCCATAATTTTCCTTTCCCACATTACATATACTGCTGCCGCTTTCGATGAAATAGCAAGTTCATAATTCCAGCCAGTAAATAAATCGCGGGCCTGCTGATACAATCCTGTATCAACAGGTAAATTTTGTAACAGTGGAACAAGTGAACGTGCCGGCAGTGAAATATAGTCTGTCTGCAGTGCTTTCATCTCATCCAAAGTAACTATCGAGTCGTTGCTCAGCACATCATCGATACGCTGCCCGCGAAAGGCATCGGGCCAGGTATATCCCATGGCCTCCCAGTGCTTATAGTTGGCCGGTGCCAGGTTTTGATTGGCAGTAGCCCAGTAACCCTTAGCGGGGTCGACTGTATTGGGACGTTGACGGATCGGTAAATAAGCCCCCCATTCAAAACGACCATCGCCTGGTACCGGTACCAGCCCGCTGTGTGTAGTGCGTTGGGGTATTATACCCACTACCTGCCAGCCGATATGACCGCTTTTATCTGCCCATACCATATTGAGGGCAGGCACATGACTGTAACTGCAGGCCTCGCGAAATGAGGCCCAGTCACCGGCCTGATCAATACGCAGCGCAGAAAGATAAGGTGCCCCGCCCGGCTCCAGCGCAGCCGATCGTACTGCATAGGCTTTACCCAATGTAATATCGATATACGTGACAGGGCCATGAACCGTATAGTATAATGTAACAAGTGTATCTGCTTTACCTTTAATAAGGATTCGTTCCTGCACCCGCTTCATCCGATGCCACTGCCCTTTATGCATGTACTGATCAGGATGTCCCGGCCGCAGATTATAGACATACAAATCTTCTGCATCGGTTTCAAAAACGGTAATGCCCCAGGCTCCTTTTTCATTGTGACCGATCGAAACTCCAGGAATGGCTGGTTCGCCAGCTCCTATCACATTCCAGCCCGGCGCCTGCAAATGCACCATATAGCGCAGGGAGGGAAGTGACAATCGCCGGTGCGGATCATCAGCAAGCAGCGGATAACCACTGTTACTGCGCCGGCCACTAATCACCCAGTTATTACTTCCTTCAATACCCCGCTCGGTAAGCGGTTCGTCAGTACCGGATAAAGAAGCAGGAGTAATTGACGCCAGTTCTTTTTTCCGTGTATCAACCATTCCTGCAGCCAGTTCATTCGGCGTTAACTCCAGCCTGAATGACCGTAATACCGACAGAATATCCGGTGACTGTAATGCTCCGGAAACCATCGTATCCATTTTCAGGTCGGGATCCTGCGGATGAAACCAGTAGAGGTCCTTCACTTTTTTTTCTCCTGCCAGTGCCACAGCACGGCCGATATTCAGTTCTTCCGCCACATTGCCAATGATACCCTGATGGCGCGATACAACAGTTTCTGCAGTCCATAGTCCCGGTTTTATACCGAGCATTTCAAATTCAAAAGGAAGTAGTGAAGGATTCCGAAGTGCTTGCCCGATATAGGTATTAACTCCTGCAACAAACGCGTTTATGATCTGCCCACCGTTTTTATGATAATGCGAGAGTTCTTTATTCATATCACCGCGGTATTTAAACAAACGTGCACCAATGTCACGTTGCAGTGCCGAAGGACCTAATACAGCAGCTAAAGTACCCGTAGCCTGCAATCGCCATAGTTCAAACTGGAAAAGCCGGTCGCGGGCTGCACAATACCCC
>JAGODE010000011.1 GCA_017998385.1 Chitinophagaceae bacterium
GACCAATACTGGGCATGGCATGAACTGGGCGATATACAGTATGAAGTAAGGCACTCCTGGCATGGATCTCCGGCACATTCCAGCTATGTGGTAAATACGCGTAAATTATTGAAGATGGAATTACTGACGGGTGGTAATGTGGTGCTTGATCTCAGCAAGGCGCTCATAAGGATTGACCTGGAAGAATATATTGCAGTATATCGTTACCGCCACAGCCAGCAACAGGGTTAAACAGGATCATTTATTTTTTTTCGATTTTGCCAGTGCTATGAGTATCACGCCACCCAGTATCACTGTAAGTGCAGTAATCTGCTGTGCATTGATCTGCTCACCTGCTATAAGCCAGCCCAGAAACAGCGCCACTACCGGATTAACATACGCATATGTACCAACCAGTGTGGCAGACCGGACATTCAGCAACCAGATATAAGCCATATAACCTACCAGCGACCCCATTACAACCAGGTAGCCAATAGCAAGTACAGAAGCATATGTAATATGCTGAAGCGATACCTTATCAAATTCGCCACTCGCTGCGCTGGCTATAATGGCAAAACAACCGGCCGCCATCATCTGAACGGCCGCTTTCATACCTGTAGACGTGGTTATTGGTTTGTATTTTGAATAAAGCGAACCAACTGCCCAGCTGATTGTACCGGTCAGCAATACAAAAAAGCTGATCAGCTTCATTTCGTTGCCTTTGAAGCTGAAAGCGTCCTTATCCGAAAAGAGCGTGAGTATACCGGCAAAACCAATCAGCAACCCCATGAGTACCCATTTATTGGAAAAGTTATTCTTCCACTCCCTTTTATCGAGCAGTACAAACCACAGGGGTGTACTTGCTACAATGATAGCAGCAAGCCCGCTGGAAATATATTGTTCTACCCACGCTACAGAACCGGTGCCGATAAACAGCATCAGAAAACCCCCTACCGAGATCTTGCCAATGGTACCGGCGCCAGGTGTGGATTCGCGTTTTATGATACGCAGATACAGGTACAGCAAAAGGCCGGCTACGGTAAAACGAATGCCAGCCATAAGCAATGGCGGTATTTCGCGTATCGCTATCAGAATAGCGGTATACGTAGAGCCCCAGATGATATACAGGGCTGCAAAGGCAGCGATTACCATCGCCTGTGAAGGTTGTTTCTGAATAGGAGTAGATGCAGACATAGGTTATAAGGTCCTGGGTACGGGAAGTTGATTGGTTTCTTTCAGTGTTTCAAGTACAATAGTGGTCTTGGTAGAAAGGATGCCGGGTATCTTACCCATCTTTTCGCGCATGAGCCGGATGAGTGATTGCGGATCGCTGGATCTTACCTTCAGCAGGTAACAATCATCGCCGGCAATATGATGCAGCTCGAGTACATCGGGTATTTTGGCCAGTTGTTTGGCTACTGTGGCATTGCCGGGGCCTTCACTGCTTTTAATAAAAATGAAAGCCAGCAACCGGAGACCCAGCAGGTCTGCATTGAGGCGGGCTGTATATTGCTGTATCACTCCTTTCTGTTCCAGCTTCTTCACCCGCTCCAGTGCAGCAGAAGGGGCCATGCCTATCTGGCGGGCCAGGTCGGCATTGGATACCGAAGCATCCGCCTGTTTGAGAGCCAGAATCTTCAGATCTGTTTCGTCCATCGATAAAGACATTTTTCAGAATATTATTCGGCTAATTTACGAATTAAAAGAATAATATTCTGGAATAACAGCCGTTTACCTTTTCCCTTCCTCCTTACCACCCGGTGGTTCCTTACGGCGCATGGCGCTGGCTTTGGCTACCAGTTTGCTGCCAAACTGATTTTTGATTTCATCCACTGCTTTATAGAGATTGAGCTTCTCTACATTATTATCGAACAAACTCATTTGTACCGTGAAGGGAATAAACTGACTGAGCCGCACACCCAGCAAACGTACCGGCCTGCCTGCCTGGTATGATTTGCGAAACAGGTCTTTCACTTTTGCTATAAGCTGATCATCGAGTGCCGTATAATCGATGGTTTCCTGCCGCGAGGTTGTTTCAAAATCGCTATACCTTATTTTGACGGTTATACAGCCCGCCAGCTTTTCATCTTCGCGCAGCGCATAGGCCGTTTTTTCGGTGAGCCTTACCAGCTCCTGGTTGAGAAAATGCAGGTCGGTATGGTCGCGGTCAAAAGTATTTTCATGACTGATGCTCTTTTGCTCCCATTCCGTTTCGATCTGTGAGCGGCCAATGCCCTGTGCTTTTTCCCACAGCGATTCCCCCCATTTACCTACATAACGTTGCAGCAACTCTAGTGGGGTGCGGGCCAGGTCCTCAATGGTGTAGATACCAAAATTTTTTAAGGTTTGTTCTGTCTGCTGCCCCACACCGTTGATCTTTTCAATCCCGAGTGGCCAGAGAAAATCTTTTTCACGCCCATGTGGTATTTCCAGGAACCCATTGGGCTTCGCTTCATTGGTAGCCATCTTGCTGATAAATTTGGCCGATGACAAACCGGCTGAGATGGGCAGACCCGTTTCTTTGGTAATAATCTCGCGCAACTCACGTGCATAACGGCTTACACCAAAAAATTTATCCATGCCGGTGAGATCGATATAGAACTCATCGATGGAAGCTTTTTCAAATAAAGGCACTCTGGAGGCGATGATATCTGTGACCCAGCGCGAATACCGGCTGTAATCGGCGCGACTGCTGTTGGTAACGATGGCATGCGGACACAACTGCAGTGCTTTTTTCATGGGCATGGCCGAGTGTATGCCATACTTACGGGCTTCGTAACTGCAGGCAGCCACTACACCCCGCTCATAACCACCTACCAGTACCGGCTTACCCTTTAGTGAAGGATTATTCAGGATCTCGACCGACACAAAAAACGAGTCGAGGTCAAAATGCGCAATATAGGGAAGGGCAGTACTCACGCTGCAAAGGTAACGAATGCCCGGGTGGGCAATTCAGGAAGCCTGCACTGCCTTATCTTTACCGTCAACCGGTCAGCACATGGAAGGACTGCAACATCTTCAGAAATTTACCAGCAGCATTACCCCCCTTCGGGAGGAAGAATGGGCTGCGTTTGCAGCAGGATGGAGCCCGGTAGCCGGCAAGCGTAAAACACTGCTTACCGCTGCGGGAGAAACAGAACGCTATCTTTATTTTGTGCTGGAAGGAGTGCAGCGGGTTTTTCATATCGGCGAAGACCGCCAGGAGGCCACCCTTGTGTTTACCTATCCCTATTCCTTTGGTGGTGTTGCCGATTCGCTGCTGACCCAGACACCGTCCTCCTATTTTTTTGAAACACTTACCAGCAGTCAGTTGCTGCGGATTAGCCATCAGCAACTGCAGCAACTGATGCAGGCCCACACCGGCATCCGCGAACTGGTATTACGGGCTACTGCTTTTGCATTGAAAGGAGTGCTGGAGCGTCAGCTGGAGTTGCAGTGCTTTAGTGCCGAACAGAAGTTTCGTACCCTGCTCAAACGCAGCCCGCACGTCTTGCAGATCATTCCTCATAAATACCTGGCCTCCTACCTGGGCATTGACCCCACTACTTTCAGCAAACTGCTGGGCTCCATCCGTATTTAATGCCTTTATCTGGCAGAAATCTTGGTCTGCGCCAAGATTTGCGCTTACAGCGGCAGCTAGCTTTGATAAAAAAAGAAAGATGCAAAAGTTTAACAGTGAAGAATTACTCCTTCAATTACAATCAACTGTAAGAAGCCATATTGCCGCGGCTACACGGTTAAAACAGGAAGACCCGGCTTTTTTGCTGGAGCAGCCGGGCGCCGGCCGTTGGAGTGTGATACAGGTAGTGCAACACCTCAATACCTACGGTGAGTTTTATCTGCCTGCCATTCGTAAGGCCCTGCAGCAATCCGCGCCGGCGCGACCTTATTTTAAACCCGGCTGGTTAGGAAATTATTTTACCAGGATGATCAGTCCCGATGCTGTGGGCAACATTGGTAAAAAAATGAAGGCGGCGCCGCGTCATCGTCCGTCTTTTCATGCAGATGCACAACCGGTGATAGCTCTTTTTCTCGAGCAGCAATATGCGTTACTGGAACTGCTGGAAAAAGCACGTTCGAAAGATCTGGCAGGTATAAAAACGCCCATATCCATCGCGTCATTTATCCGGTTACGACTGGGAGATACCTTCCGTTTTCTCGCAGCACACCAGGAGCGCCACTTTATTCAGATTGAGCGTACACTGCAACTGGTCAGGATCCATGCAGATAGATATCCAGCAATCCATCGGGTAGCGTAACAAGCACCTGGCGTTTGCGGTGATCGATGCGTTGCAGCGTTCCTTCGTGCAGTGGTATCAAGACTTCATGCCCGCGTATATCGAGGCGGCAGAGCAGTTGATGGGGTTGTTCTATCAACTCCAGGATGGGGCCCAGCGGGTCCTTTTCCTGTATCACAGTATAGCCCAGCAGGCTTACGGGCGATGATTTGGCAGCATATTGCCGAAGGACTTCTTCGGGTAACCAGAGTTCTTTTTGTGTCAGCGTCAGGGCTGCTTCGCGGCTATCTATATTCTCCAGTTTGAGATATATTTCCGTATCACTCTTGGCACGGGCTTCCTGTATAAACCAGGGGAGGAAGGAGTTTTTTTTCTCTTCCACAAATACGACTTCCAGCCCTTTGAGGGTAGACTTTTTTCCCAGCGTGTGCTGCAATATAAGCTCTCCTTTAAGCCCGAATACAGCTACGAGTTTTCCTATCTTAATATATTCTGCCAAGACAATAAACGATAATTGATGTGATGAGGGAGAATAAAAAAATCCCGGTTCAGCTGAACCGGGATTTCAGAACTTTCAGGATTTGGACCAGGTCCACTGCCATTAAGCAGGTCGCTGCATTTATCCTTCACTTCCGCTGTCGGCCCTTCTTTCGGGACGACGGCCCGGAGCCGGACGACGGCTACGACGGGCGCGGCTAGCTTCTTCCTGGCGTTTCTTAATCTGGGCATCATGCTCAGCACTCCACTTGGTGAATTTTTCCATAGCGGTAGCATCATCAAAGAGGCCCAGCTTTACACCACGCAGCAGATGTTTCAGATACAGTACACCTTTAAAGCTCAGGATACGGCGAACAGTATCAGTAGGTGTAGCACCTTTGCTGAGCCATTCCAAAGCTTTCTGACGATCCAGCTGAATTGTAGCAGGAACAGTCAGGGGATTGTAAGTACCTAATTTCTGGATGAATTTACCATCACGCGGGCTGCGTGAATCTGCCACTACAATGAAGTAGAAAGGTCTTTTCTTAGACCCGTGGCGTTGCAGTCGGATTTTTGCTGCCATTTTAAATAGACATTTAAAGGCGTTAAATAATAATTGTTAACAACGGTTGACACCGTGCTGCAAAAGTAAGATGTGGCAACTGAAATCCCAAAGGGATTTTAAGAACGGACCGGCGGAAGGGTAAACTGTTGCAAATCGCTGACAATGTGGCCCGTGGGAGGAAGAATGTGCTAATGGGGGAATGTGCCAGTATGCTAATGAATTGGGAGATTTGAAAATCACTGCTGTCCGGAGAAAATAAATGTGACAAAAAAGAGATTCGATAATCAGATTTGTACAGATGCTATTGTGGGCTTTGGGAAATGTAAGTCACCTTGTAACATTGTTGGTTCTCCATAACAGAGAGAGAGCGGTGTTTAATCGCTATTTCCCTGCCATATTCAGATCGCGAAGAACGCAAAGCAGGCTTAAAGATACAGAGGATCATTAGCACATTTATCCCATTAGCACATTAGCACATTTTCTCTTAGCGTCGCATACCCGGCATCATGCGTCCAAACATGTTCATTTTATTCATGTTCTTCATCATGTCGCGCATTTGCTCAAACTGTTTCATAAAGGCATTTACATCGGCAACATCTTTGCCGGCACCCTTGGCGATACGTTTGCGGCGGTTGAGGTCGATAATATCGGGATTATTTCTTTCTTCGGGAGTCATGGAGTTGATCATGGCCTCAATACCTTTGAATGCATCTTCATTGATGTCGAGGTCCTTGATCTTGGAGCCAACGCCGGGTATCATACCCAGCAGATCCTTCATATTGCCCATCTTCTTGATCTGCTCCAGCTGCATTTTGAAGTCGGCAAAATCGAATTTATTCTTCCGGATCTTGCTCTCCAGTTTTTTGGCCTGTTCTTCATCAAACTGCTCCTGTGCTTTTTCTACCAGTGAGGTGATATCACCCATACCCAGGATACGCTGGGCCATACGATCGGGATAAAACACATCGAGCGTATCCATTTTTTCACCATTGCTGGTAAACTTGATGGGCTTATTAACGGTATAGCGGATAGAAAGGGCCGCACCACCACGGGTATCGCCATCGAGTTTGGTCAGTACCACACCCGTAAAGTCGAGCCGGTCATTAAAGGCTTTGGCAGTATTTACCGCATCCTGACCGGTCATGCTGTCTACAACAAACAGGATTTCCTGCGGATTTACGGCAGCTTTGATATTGGCCACTTCGGTCATCATGGCTTCATCGATGGCCAGGCGGCCGGCAGTATCGATGATCACCACATTTTTGTTGCGGGCACGGGCTTCTTTCACAGCCTGCTGCGCAATGGCTACTGCATCTTTATTCTCAGGTTCAATATGTACATCGACCCCAATCTGCTCGCCCAGCACACGCAATTGTTCCATGGCCGCAGGGCGATAGATATCCGCTGCTACCAGCAGGGGAGAGAGGCCTTTTTTTGTTTTAAGGTAATTAGCCAGTTTACCGCTGAAAGTGGTTTTACCACTACCCTGCAGACCAGCTACCAGTATCACAGCAGGATTGCCCTTGCTTTGAAATACGGCTTCTTCGCCGCCCATCAGCTCGGTCAGCTCGTCCTTTACAATCTTTACCATCAGCTGGCCGGGGCTGATAGAGGTGAGCACTTTTTCGCCCAGTGCCTTATCCTTGATCTTATCGGTGAATTCCTTGGCTATTTTATAGTTCACATCCGCATCCACCAGCGCGCGGCGGATATCTTTTACGGTTGTGGCGATATTCAATTCAGTGATGCGCCCCTGGCCTTTGAGATTCTTAAAGGCTGATTCCAGTTTCTCCTGTAATGAATTAAACATGTGTTGCGTATTTTCTGGCGCCGGCCGCACCGGCAGTTAAAGCAAAAAGTGAACATGTATCATGTTCACTTTTTAACGGATTGCAAATATAAATTAAGTAGTGTATAGTTTATTTCATTAGCCTAAATAGGTTCTTAAAAGTTTACAACGATTTGTAGTGCGGAGTTTGGTGATGGCTTTGTCCTTGATCTGACGTACACGTTCGCGGGTGAGATTGAATTTTTCACCAATATCTTCCAGGCTCATGGGGTGGTCAACACCGATGCCGAAGAAGTAGCAAATCACTTCTTTCTGCCTTTCTGTCAATGTTTTAAGTGATCGGTCGATCTCGGTTTTAAGCGATTCGCGGTGGTCGAGGTCGCCATCCGTTTTTTCTGCATTGGGATTTTCCAGCACATCCAGCAGGGTATTGTCTTCGCCTTCGGCCAGCGGAGTATCCATGCTTACGTGACGGGATGAAATGCCCAGGGTGGCAGATACCTCCTCGAGGTCCATTTCCAGCATTTCGGCCAGCTCCTCGGCAGAAGGCTCGCGCTCAAACTGCTGCTCGAGCGATGAGAAGGCTTTCTGAATACGGTTGGTGAGGCCTACTTTATTGAGGGGCAGGCGTACAATCCGCGATTGCTCGGCCAGTGCCTGCAAAATGCTTTGACGGATCCACCATACAGCATAGGAAATAAATTTGAAACCACGGGTTTCATCAAAACGCTGGGCGGCTTTTATCAAACCCAGATTGCCTTCATTGATGAGGTCAGGAAGAGATAAACCCTGGTTCTGATACTGCTTGGCAACAGATACAACAAAACGCAGGTTGGCTTTTGTGAGACGATCCAGCGCCCGCTGATCGCCCTGCCTGATTAATGCGGCCAGGCGAACTTCCTCCTCAGGAGAGATAAGCTCCACCTTTCCGATCTCCTGAAGATATTTCTCCAGGCTTTGAGATTCACGATTCGTAATAGACTTCGTGATCTTCAGCTGACGCATGCTCATAGGTTTGGTTTTAGACGGTTATTTTAAGGGTTTAGAATTAAGCTTTGGTTAGGTTAGCCTTTAAAATGACCCATCATCTACGGTTTCGTGTTCATCAGAACATATTGGATTTCATAGCAATTTAAGGGTTAACTTAATATGTCCCAAATTAAACTGGGCAATATTCTAACGCATTTATATACGTTTTATTTTAAAAGACTGTTTTTTAACCCAAAAAAGAGGAAAAATAACCCCCAAATAATTTTGTGCCCTCAATTTATTTTTTATAATTGCAGCTATTGAGTGTTTTAACCATTAACGATGAGCAGGCAATTATATACGTTGGAGTTCCCGGTGAGATGTTCCCCCTCTATCCTTTATGAATTCTTATCCACCCCGGCAGGTCTGGGTGAGTGGTTTGCAGATAAAGTAGACGAGCGTGACAATGTCTTTTATTTTAGCTGGAACGGTACAGCTGACAAAGCTGAAGTACTGGAAAGTGAAGATGATAAATTTATTCGCTTTCGCTGGCTGGAAGCTCCCAAAGGAGAGTACTTTGAATTTGGCATAGAAAAATCTGAAATTACCAATCAGACAATCCTGGTGGTAAAAGACTTTGCCGAAAAGAAAGATATCAAAGACCAGAGTCTCCTGTGGGATCATCAGGTAAAAGATCTTTTTCACCGGTTGGGTAACTAGTGTAACCCGCTCCGGTAATCAATGTAGTAAGGAACCTTTGGTGGGTTCCTTTTTTATTGGTTAAACATCGAATTGGCCAGTAAGCCCTGTCAGCAAATCCCGGAAAGCACGGTCAAAATGGTCAGCGGCATTGTCCCATTCACTCAGCGGCCAGTACAAAGCCAGTTTGAGGAAGGGGCCGGACAGGTGCTGCTGCAGCTGCGCAGTATCGAGCATGGCAAGCGGGATATAATAGTGGTGCAGGAAGTCGTGCTGCCAGGGGTCTCCTTTGCCGGCCAGATGCCAGCCTTTTTCAGACCAGTGCGGATAAGCGGCAACAATAGCTTGCTCAAAAAGCGCCTGGTACCGCCCACTCAGATGCAGTGTGATGCTGAAAAATTTTCCCCACCAGAACAGGGAGCGTATAGCAAAAAAATGATCCTGGGTAAAAACGCGGGGATAGTCAAGTACCAGGTAAGGCAACCCCTGCATTTGCTCACCACGGCTGATCTTGGGGCTGGAGGATAGCACCTCTTCTGGCAAACTCTCTGCATAGATTTTAAGACACGACTCCTGCCGTTGCTGCACCTGTCCCAGCAGTTGCAGGGCTTTTTCGATGATCCTGTTCTTTGTTAAAATCAGCTCTGCATTGGCAACCAATTCCAACTCCTGTGCCGAAAGCCTTATTTTTGCCGGACTCATATTGATAAAGTTACGTGTTCAAGAAGTTAGATATACTCATCATCAAGGCTTTCATCGGCCCTTTTATTGCTACTTTCTTCATTACCCTGGTCGTACTGGTGATGCAGTTTTTCTGGCTGTATATCGATGATTTTGTGGGTAAGGGTCTCGGGCCTGATATCGTATTACGTTTTATCTGGTATCAAAGTGCGGTACTGGTGCCGCTGGCAATGCCGCTGGCGATTCTTTTATCATCGCTCATGACATTTGGTAACCTCGGCGAAAGCTTTGAACTGGTTGCTATCAAATCGGCCGGTATATCGCTGCTGCGGTTTATGCGTCCGCTGCTGATCGTAGCCACCTTTCTGAGTGCAGCCGCTTTCCTGTTTTCCAATTTCATCATTCCCGTGGCCTGGCTCAAATCGCGTACTATGTTATCAGACATCGTGTATGCCAAGCCGGCCTTTGACCTGAAAGAAGGTGTTTTTTACGACAAGATCAATGACTTTGTGATCAAGATCGGGAAAAAAGAAGCCAACGACAGCGTCATCCGCGATGTGATCGTATATGAACAGAATAACCTGCTGCAGGATAATTTCATAATGGCCAAAAGTGGTGTGATGCGGGTTACCGGCAATAAACGGATACTGGAGTTTCACCTTTTCGATGGCTGGCATTACCAGGAGCGGGGCGATAATACCTACAATACAACAACTACCGAAACAGATTATATACGCCTGGGATTTAAGGAATATACCAAACAGTTTGACCTTAGCTCGTTTCAGCTCAATATGTCGTCTGACAGTAATAACCGCAACAATGAACGGGTATACAGTATGCGGCAGTTGAATAAGGCAATTGATTCGATCAGGCGCGATAATGACCGCATCCGCAGCCTGCTGCAGACAGGTCAGTATAATTCCTGGCAGTTCTCCACCACTTTTGACAGTACCCTGCCGGCAGCTGTGCGCGAAAAAATGGCGGCGCGTCCACCTGTTAAGGATAGTGTATTGCTGGCGCGCAAGCATAAAGCCGACAGTGCTTTTGCCGCGGCAAAAAATATCAGACAGCTCATCCCCGACTCTGCCCGGACGGTAGCCAGGGAGCGTGCTGTTGTTTCGGTCAACAGCATCCTGAGTTCGATCAGCAGTACACAGAGCCTGCTGAAAGAAAAGGAAAGATCTTACCGCAAACATAATATTGAGTGGCATCGTAAAATCGTTTTGTCGGCCGCCTGTCTTATTCTCTTCCTGATTGGCGCACCGCTGGGTTCTATTATCCGTAAAGGAGGGTTGGGCACTCCGCTCATTGCGGCGATCAGCTTTTTCATGGTTTTTTATTTTTCTACCACCATGGGCGAAAAAATGGCTAAGGAAAATACGCTTACACCTTTTTCAGGAATGTGGCTTTCTGCATTCATACTGGTACCTATCGGCATGTTTCTTACCTATAAAGCCATGCGCGATTCACAACTCTTCAATAAAGAATGGTATCACCGCACAGCCGCCAGGCTGCGAAGCATGTCGGGCAAATCCCGGAAGCAGAAAACGAACAGTTGATTTCTGTAGCGCCGCAATGCATGGCGGAGCTACTCCCAATGGCAGTTTGCAGAATACGTTTATTTCAGAAACAGCGATAATGTTCTTTCAGGTAGGGCTTTAAACGGTTAGGCCAGATGTTTTGCTGATCTAAGATTACCCGGCATGCGTCCTGTAGCGCCGCAATGCATTGCGGCGCTACAGAAATTTCGCAGAATGTTCGAAAACGCGCAATGCATTGCGGCGCTACAGGAATTCCGCAAAATGTTCGAACACCGCCATGCATGGCGACGTTACTCCCAATGGCAGTTTGCAGAAAACGTTTATTTCAGAAACAGCGATAATGTTCTTTCAGGCAGGGTTTTGAGCGGTTAGGCCAGATGTTTTGCTGATCTAAAATTGCCCGGCATGCGTCCTGTAGCGCCGCAATGCATTGCGGCGCTACAGAAATTCCGCAGAATGTTCGAAGGTTTATTTCAGAAACAGCGATAATGTTCTTTCAGGCAGGGCTTTAAACGGTTAGGCCAGATGTTTTGCTGATCTAAAATTACCCGGTATGCGTCTTGTAGCGCCGCAATGCATTGCGGCGCTACAGAAATTCCGCAGAATTGTTCGAACACCGCAATGCATTGCGGCGCTACAGAAATTCCGCAGAATTGTTCGAACACCGCCATGCATTGCGGCGCTACAGAAATTTCGCAGAATGTTCGAACACCGCCATGCATTGCGGCGCTACAGAAATTCCGCAGAATTGTTCGAACACCGCCATGCATTGCGGCGCTACAGGAATTTCGCAAAATGTTCGAACACCGCCATGCATTGCGGCGCTACAGAAATTCCGCAGAATGTTCGAAAACGCGCCATGTATGGCCCGCTTCAGGATAACGAAGCCGCCGGAACGGTATCGTTTTTGTGTCTTTATGGGGTAAGAGCCCCGGTTTTTTTGACAATGTTCAGACTATCTGCATAAAAATATTCCCGGCAATGGGTTTGTATTACCCGTAACTTTATACTCCTTAAAACGGATGAATATGGAAAAGAACTTCACATCACGGCGCATCTTTATTGCTGATTCAGCCAAAACAATTTTTGGTATCAGTGCCGGTCTGGCCGGTGCAGGTTCGCTGCTGCAGGCAGCTTGCGTAAGCAGTCCTTCTGCTGACGGAGTTTTTAAAACCGGATTCACACAGGAACCATTGCCGTATGCGTATAATGCATTGGAAAAATCCATTGACGCACTCACTATGGAAATCCATTATACCAAACATGCTTCTGCCTATGCCAGCAATCTGCAGGCAGCTGCTAAGGACGAAAAGGTAGATACCAATCAGCCACTCGAAAAAGTGCTGGGTTCCATCTCCCGTTATTCCGCCAAAATGCGCAACAATGGCGGCGGTCACTATAACCATGAGTTGTTTTGGAAAACGATGGCTCCTGATGGTGGTGGTGCTCCCACCGGTAAACTCCTGAAGGCTATCGAAAGCAGCTTCAATTCATTTGATAGTTTTAAAACACAGTTTACAGACGCTGGTAAAAACCGCTTTGGCAGCGGCTGGGCCTGGTTATTTATTGATGGCGACAAAAAACTCCGCATAGGCTCTACTCCCAACCAGGACAATCCGCTTATGGACATCAGCGACATCAAAGGCTTTCCGGTAATGGGGCTGGATGTATGGGAACATGCCTATTACCTGCGCTATCAGAATAAACGTCCCGATTATATCAATGCCTGGTGGAATGTGGTAAACTGGAAATACGTTCAGGGCCGCTACGAATCGCAGGCTTAATATGTTTAAATCGTTTTTTACAGCGTTGGTGTTTTTAGTGTTGCTTCAGCACGGCAATGCCCAGACTTTCACACCCGCCCGGCAGATAGCCACTGCGAAAACTCCTGCTGCAGTTAAGATGCCCGGTCATATCAGTGAGGTGTGGCAATGGAAAGACCGTAGCGGCGATAATCTCCTGGTGCTTTCCCGCCGCGATGTATATAATGATAAAATAGTGGACGGTGAACAGACCCGCGCGGCACAGATTTACGCCTGTCAATGGGTAAAGTCCGATACCGGCTACCAGATTGTATGGAAGCTTACCGACTATATTACGGAATGCCCGTTTGATGTAACAATCGGTTTTTTTAAGAAGAGTACTCAGATAACCGATCTGGATGCCGACAGCGTGGCCGAAGTCACACTTATCTATAAGATGAGCTGCCGCAGCGATGTATCGCCCGACTATATGAAACTGATTATGCGCGAAGGTGCGCAGAAGTATGCATTAAGGGGATTGATGTGCGACCCCGGCAACGGGCCGGCCACCCAACCCTGTGCACCGGCCGATAGCCTCAACCTCGAGAAAATGGCTCCCCTGGCAGATGAGTGGGCCGCAATGCTGCGTTCGTTTGGCCGATATGAGTCAGAAAAGGATTTCGCCAGCGCTCCAACCGCTTTTTTACCGCATGCCCGTAAGCTCTGGCAGCGTTATGTTACCAGTTTTGACTAATTTCCGGCCTTGGAAAAGGCAGGACAAAACTTACGCGTTCAAAAATGGGTAGCCACTATTTCTGTGGTACTGTTACTGGTGAAATTTTTTGCCTATTATTCTACCCATTCTGTTTCCATACTTACCGATGCATTGGAAAGTATTGTCAATGTAGCTGCAGGATTCATTGGCCTGTACAGTTTATATGTAGCAGCCAAACCACGCGATGCAGATCACCCCTACGGACATGGGAAGGCCGAGTTCTTATCTGCTGCTGTGGAAGGTACCATGATTGCTGCGGCCGGCGTCATTATATTATATAAAGCAATTGAAACGCTGATCAGGCCGGCGCCTATTCATAAGCTCGATACGGGTATCTGGCTCGTGGCTGTTACAGCCGTTGTCAATGGCGCCGTAGGCTATTACTGTGTGCGAACGGGCAAACGTAATCAATCACTGGCACTCACAGCCAGCGGGAGGCATTTGCTGAGTGACACACTTTCTACCGGCGGTATTATTATCGGTCTTTTGCTGCTGTATTTTACCGGATATAGCTGGATTGATGGCACTGTGGCCATTCTTTTTGGACTCATCATTATCTGGACAGCCTATGGTATTCTTCGGGGCTCTATTGCCGGTATCATGGATGAAGCCGATCAGCAGATACTCAACCGCCTGGTACAATTATTAAACGCCAACAGGGCTACCAACTGGGTCGACCTGCATAATCTGAGGGTGATTAAATATGGCAGCATCCTTCATGTAGACTGTCACCTTACCGTACCCTGGTACCTGAATGTACATGAGGCGCATCGCGAAATCGATGTTCTCGCGGGACTGGTGCGCAGCGAATTTGGCGAATACGTAGAGCTGTTCGTACATTCAGATGGATGTATGCCTTTTCAGTGCTCCATCTGCGACAAACCCGATTGTCCCGTGCGAAAGCATAACTTTGCAAATAAAATAACCTGGACGCTGGAAAATATTTCGCGTAACAGCAAACATGGCCAGCCTCCGCAATCTGAGCAATAAACATCATGAAAACGAGCACAACCTGGAAACACGATCATGCTTTCGAAAGCCGGCTGGAAGACAATGTTTTTAATATTGATGGCAACCGCAAAGAAGGGCCCAACCCCAAAGCCCTGCTGCTGTCGGCAATAGCCGGTTGTTCGGGTATAGATGTAGTGGATATCCTGGAAAAAATGAGAGTCCCCTTTTCTGATTTTACTATCGACGTGGAAGCAGAGCAAACAACGGAGCACCCAAAAGTGTTTCTTGATATATATATTACCTATAAGATCAAAACAGCGGCCGAAAACGAGGATAAAGTTAAAAAGGCGATTGACCTTTCGCTCGATAAATATTGTGGCGTATCTGCCATGCTGCGCAAGAATTCGCCGATCCACTACAAACTGGAAATACTGAAGTAACGATATGCTTTCCAAAAAATCACAGTACGCATTTAAGGCGTTGGGCTATCTCAGCGAAAAATATAACGCCGGGCCGGTCCTCATATCCGAGATTGCCAAAAAGAAGAAGATTCCGTTAAAGTTTCTCGAAAATATCCTGCTCGAACTAAAGAAAGCAGATATACTCGACAGCAAAAAAGGAAAGGGCGGGGGCTACTTTCTGAAGAAAAGTCCCGATAAGATCAAAGTAGCCACCATCATCCGCCTGGTGAATGGTCCCATCTCTATGTTGCCATGCGTAAGTCTCTATTTTTATGAGCGTTGTAAGAATTGCAACGAAAAACACTGCGCCCTTCATGATATGATGGTAGAGGTACGTGATGCTACCCTGGGCATCGTTGAAAACCGTACCCTCCGGGACCTGATGGATTGATTTTCGAAAACAACCGTTTGTAATAATTTGTAAATTAATAGTCCACCAACTTGGTGGGCTTTTTTTTATCCCTTACTTTTGATCCTCTAAAACATTCTATTATGTCACTACGTCTTGGGGACGCAGCTCCCAATTTCAAGGCACAAACCTCTGCCGGAGACATCGATTTTTATGAATACCTGGGTAATGGATGGGGCGTATTGTTTAGCCACCCCGCTGATTATACACCGGTATGTACTACCGAACTCGGCAGAACCGCACTGCTGCAGGAAGAATTTGCCAAACGTAATGTAAAAGTACTGGCCGTAAGTGTTGACCCGCTGGATAAACACGAAGGCTGGATCAAAGACATCAACGAAACTCAGCATACAACGGTTAATTTTCCGCTGATAGCAGATCCTGATCGTACAGTAGCCACGCTCTATGATATGATTCATCCCAATGCTTCAGCTACAGCAACTGTAAGGTCTCTGTTTATCATCGGTCCCGATAAAACAATTAAGCTTATTATCACTTATCCGGCTTCTACCGGCCGCAACTTCACCGAAGTATTGCGCGTGATTGATTCATTGCAGCTGACTGCTAATTACAGTGTGGCTACACCGGCCGACTGGAAAGCAGGCGAAGATGTGATTGTAGTACCGGCAGTATCAACCGAAGATGCCATTCAGAAATTCCCCAAAGGAGTAAAAGTGGTAAAACCCTATCTGCGTTATACACCTCAGCCTAATCTCTGATTGTTGCTGGATCAACTTACCATACAACAGATAGAGCAGGGCTCGTTGCAGGAAGCGCTGACGCTGGTAGCTGACCTGTTTCCTGGCGAAGTGGCTTTTTCCAGTTCCCTGGGACAGGAAGACCAGGTGCTTACCGATGTCATTTTCAGCAATGATATCAATATTCGCATATTCACCATAGATACCGGCCGGTTGTTTAATGAAACCTATGAGTTGCTTGACCGTACAGTAGCGCGATACAGGAAACCAATTGCCGTTTTCTTTCCGCCATTTGCCGAAACGGAAGCCTGGGTGGCCACCAATGGTATCAATGGATTTTATGAATCGGTAGACCTGCGTAAAGGCTGTTGTCATGTGCGCAAGGTACTGCCGTTGAACCGGGCACTGCAGGGGGCAAAAGTGTGGGTTACCGGTTTGAGGGCCGATCAGTCCGATAACCGGAAAGATATGCCGGTCATTGAATGGATGCCCGAAAAGCAACTGTACAAGTTCAATCCGCTTATTCGCTGGACTTACGAAGAAATGATAACGTATATCAATGATAATAATGTGCCGTACAACAGGCTTCATGATAAAGGGTTTATCAGCATTGGCTGTGCACCCTGTACCCGGGCTATTGAGCCCGGTGAGGAGCCCCGGGCAGGACGATGGTGGTGGGAGGCCTCGCATAAGGAATGCGGCCTCCATGTGACTGCGCGTTGAGCACCTATTTTTTTACAATACTAGTCTACCAACTTAGTAGACTAATAAAATGGTCAAATGAGTCAATACAAATTGAATTACCTGGAGCAGCTAGAAGCGGAGAGTATTCATATTTTTCGTGAAGTGGCGGCACAATTTGAAAAGCCGGCCCTCTTATTTAGCGGAGGTAAGGATTCGATCACGCTGGTGCACCTGGCGCGAAAAGCGTTTGCCCCCGGCAAGATACCCTTCCCGCTGGTACATATCGACACCGGCCACAATTTTCCCGAAGCATTGCGCTTTCGGGATGAGCTGGCTGCAAAAGTGGGAGCAACCCTGGTGGTACGCCAGGTAGAAGATACCATCCGTGCGCGGGGCCTCACAGAACCCAAAGGCAAATTTGCCAGCCGCAACTGGCTGCAGACGTACACCCTGCTCGATACTATTGAAGAGTTTGGTTTTGATGCCTGTATTGGCGGTGCACGCCGTGATGAAGAGAAAGCCCGTGCCAAAGAGCGGATATTCTCCGTGCGCGACGAATTTGGCCAGTGGAATCCCAAACTGCAGCGGCCTGAACTCTGGAATATCTACAATGGACGGATTCATAAGGGCGAAAATGTACGGGTATTTCCTATCAGCAACTGGACCGAGCTGGATATCTGGAATTATATCCGGAAAGAAAAAATCGGTCTGCCTTCTATCTATTTCGCACATGAGCGCGAAGTGATCGTACACGAAGGACAACTGGTGGCCGTATCGCCCTTCGTACAAATCGATGAATCGGATGTGGTGGTTAATAAACAGGTCAGGTATCGTACCGTAGGTGATATGACCTGTACAGCTGCCGTAGAATCAGCTGCCAGCACACTCGATGAAGTGATCAGCGAAATCATCAGTACCCGTATCAGCGAACGCGGCGAAACCCGCATCGACGACCGGGTAACGGAAGCAGCAATGGAAGACCGTAAAAAGAACGGTTATTTCTAACGCAGCAAGCGGCAACAGCACAACAGGAATTTTCCTGCACTCTAAAACAACGAAACAAACGAGCATGGATATTTTACGTTTTATTACAGCCGGCAGTGTAGACGACGGCAAAAGCACACTCATCGGACGCCTGCTGTACGACAGCAAAAACATACTGATAGACCAGCTGGAAGCGCTGGAAAAACAAACCCGCAATGCTACTGCGGGTACCATTGACCTGGCACTGCTTACCGACGGACTGCGTGCCGAGCGGGAACAGGGCATTACCATCGATGTGGCATACCGTTATTTCTCCACTCCCCGCCGCAAATTCATTATAGCCGATGCCCCAGGTCATGTGCAATATACCCGCAACATGATCACCGGCGCATCCAATGCAAGCCTGATTATTGTGCTGGTCGATGCCCGGCATGGTGTGGTAGAACAAACCCGGCGACATTCAATAATTGCTTCGCTGCTGCGCATACCGCATGTTGTAGTGGCTATTAATAAAATGGACCTGGTTGATTATTCGCAGGACGTATATAACAACATCGTTATCGAGTATGCCAAAGTAGCCACACAGCTGGGCCTGCCCGAAGTAACATATATCCCCATCAGTGCCCTCGAAGGCGATAACATCGTTGACCGTTCAACGCGTATGGACTGGTACGAAGAAAAACCACTATTACAGTTCCTCGAAGAAGTGGAGGTAAGCAGTGATGAGAATTATACCGATCCCCGTTTTCAGGTACAGTTCGTTATCCGCCCGCAGACAGAAGAGTTGCATGATTACCGCGGTTATGCCGGAAAGGTAATGGCAGGTGTATATAAAAAAGGCGATACAGTCGTGGTATTGCCGGCGGGAATTGAAACAAAAATCAGCGCCCTCGAAATCGGTGGAAAGGAAGTGGAAGAAGTATTCGCACCGCAATCTGCTGTGATACGGCTCGAAGACGATATTGATGTGAGCCGTGGTGATCTGATTGTGCATGCTTCCAACCAGCCGCAATCGGGCAATGAACTGGAAGTGCTCCTTTGCTGGCTCGATGATAAACCGCTTGCTACCGGCAACAAATATTATCTGCAGCACAACAGCCGCCTGGTACGTGCTATTGTACGTAATGTGGCGTACAAGCTGGATGTAAATTCTCTGCAGCAGCAACCGGTAGAAGGTACCGTAAAACTCAACGAAGTAGTAAAAGCTACTATTAAAACGGCTGCCCCGCTTTATTACGATTCATTCTCTGCCCTGCGCGCCAGTGGCAGTGCTATACTGGTTGATGAAACCAGCAATAGCACAGTAGGTGCAGTGCTCATACAATAAAAGAAATAACGTGTTATTGACGCAACAAATAGAAACAGTGACCCTGGCCGGCGCCGGCCCCGGCGATGCAGAACTCATTACCCTGAAACTGCAGAAACGCCTGGCAGCCGCCGATGTGATTATTGCAGACAGGTTGGTGAATCCTGATATTATTACGATGCATGCATCGGCCAGTGCAGTAATCCTGAGTGCTGCCAAACAAGGATACAACGATGCTTCTGTTTCGCAGCGCGATATCAATAACTGGCTTGTTCAATATGCCCTGCAGGGCAAAAAAGTGCTCCGGTTAAAAGGAGGTGATGTTGCTTTTTTCAGCAATGTACTCGATGAGCTGCAGGTGCTGCGCGAACCCCAGATTCCTTTCGAAATTATCCCGGGCATCACGGCAGCCTCCGGGGCTTCGGCGTATGCAGGCATACCTCTTACGGCAAGAGGCTATGCACAGGGCGTACAGTTTCTGAGCCTGCATAATACTGCTTACTTCGGTTCGGAAAAATGGAAGTCGCTCGCCAATACAAATGATACACTCGTATTTTATATGTCGGGCCGGAAGCTGGGCGACCTGGTAGAACTATTACTTCGCTATACCCGTAATCCGCAAACACCACTGGCTGTTGTTGAGCAGGCTACCACACCTTATCAGCAGGTACATGTAAGTACGCTTACGGATTGTATGACAGATTTTGCAGGCATTCAGTTCGCATCGCCTTCACTCGTTGTTGTAGGCGGCGTGGTAGATCTTCATGCGTCCTATAAATGGTATGAGCAAACGGGAGAGAGCGGTACCATTTTTTCACCATTAGAATATAAATCATAGCTATGCTGGCAAAGGAAAGACTGAAACAATTGCAGGATTTTATGAATGGCTATTCCCGCGAAGAACTTATCTGGATCAACGGTTATCTCGCTGGCCTGGTAGGTACGGGCGAAAAACCGGCTGCAGCAGACAATACAGTTGCAAAGCCGGCAACCACTACCCGCAAGATCAGCCTGGTATATGGCACAGAGACCGGCAATGCCAAACGCCTGGCTACACAGCTGGCAACTATTGCCCGGCAGGAAGGCGTAATTGCCCGCCTGCAGGGACTGGATCAATACCGGTTGAATGAACTCGATAAAGAAGAATATTTCTTTGTAGTGATCAGCACCCAGGGCGAAGGTGAGCCTCCTTTGCCGGCAAAGAAATTTTATGATTACCTGTATGAGCAAAAACTGCAGTTGAAGAATATGAAGTTCAGTGTGCTGGGGCTGGGTGATACAGCCTACCCGCAGTTTTGTAAAACTGCAGAAGATGTGGATGCCCGGCTGATAGAGGCAGGCGCACAACGGGTAATACCGCTTCGAAAATGTGATGTAGATTACGAAGAAGACGCGAAAGCATGGTTTACCGATGTGCTGAAATGGTTGAAGCAGCAGGGAAATGAAACAACCGCAGCTCCGTCTGCAACTGCTGCATCAACTGTACGTAAACCTGCAGGAAAAAAATATTACCAGGGTCGTATTCTGGCCAATGTCAACCTCAACGACCGGGGTTCCAATAAACAAACATTTCATATAGAGCTTGGCACCGATGAGCCTATCGGGTATGAACCCGGTGATACAATCGGCATACTGCCGCGCAACCGGCAGGAAGTAGTAAGGCGAATTCTTGAACTTACCGGAGCAGATGGCGCACAGGTATTGACAACTGCGAAGGCCAGTGCTCCGCTGGCTGAACTGCTGACCGAACATCTGAGTATTTGTTATCTCTTATCTTCTACTATAAAAAAATATGCAGCCATCACTGGTCAGGATATTCCCGATACGCGAATGGACCTGGTTGACCTCCTGCGTATTTATCCTGTAAAGGATGCAGCTCAGTTTGCAGAAGTGGCGGGCATATTAATGCCCATCGCACCGCGTCTTTACTCTATTGCCTCCTCCCCGGAAGCACATGGTAGCCAGGAAGTGCATATAACTGTGGCCAAAGACCAGTTTTTGGCAGAGGATGAGCAGCGCTTTGGCTTGTGCAGCGAATTCCTGGGCGATCTGCCTGTTGGTTCTACGCTTACATTTTATGTACACAAGGATAAACACTTTAAACTGCCTGCTGCCGATAAAGATGTGATTATGATTGGCCCGGGTACAGGTGTGGCTCCTTTCCGTGCTTTCCTCGCTCATCGTGAAGCCACAGGCGCTACGGGGCGTAACTGGTTTTTCTTTGGTGAGCAGCACTTTGTTACCGATTTCTTATACCAGGTCGAAATACAAAATTATGTACAAACCGGCGTACTCTCACGCATAGATCTGGCTTTTTCGCGCGATCAGGAGCAGAAAATATATGTACAGCATCGCATGCTGCAGCAGGAAGTGGATTTGTTTGAATGGATTAATAAAGGAGCCTCTGTTTATATCAGCGGTACAAAAGATCCCATGAGTAAGGATGTGGAGCAGACATTGATCGACATCATTGCACGGCAGGGCGGCAGAGAACCCGCTGCTGCAGCGCAATACCTTGAACAAATGCGCAGGGAAGGACGCTTCGCAAAAGACGTGTATTAAGAAAGAGGACAGTAATATCAAACCAGCTAATTATCATGAGTCAGAAAAATAATCCATCACCGGTTGAGCGTATCAAAGGTGCCAGCCAGGGATTGCGCGGCACACTAAACGAAAGTGTGCGTGATGGCCTCACCGGCGCCCTGCAAGAAGATGATCAGTCGCTTATCAAGTTTCATGGCATGTACCAGCAGGATGATCGTGACCGTCGCGAAGAACGCAGCGCGAAAAAACTGGAATGGCTGTATTCCTATATGATCCGTCTGCGCCTGCCCGGTGGATTTCTAACGCCTCAGCAATGGGTGGGCCTACACCATATTGCCGGTGAGCATAGCACGGGTACGATTAAGATCACCACGCGGCAAACTGTACAGTTACATGGCATCCTTAAATCACATATCAAACCCACGATTCAGTCATTCAACACCCTGCACCTGGATAGCATCGCCGCTTGCGGCGATGTGAACCGCAATGTGACCTGCAGCGCGCATCCCGATGAGTCGCCGCTGCATGCAGCAGTATTTGCCTATGCCGATAAGATCAGTACGCTTGCTCTTCCTAAAACGCGTGCGTATTATGAAATATGGCTCGATGAGGAAAAACTGGCTGAACGTAGTGAAGATGACCCGCTCTACAAAGAACATTATCTGCCCCGCAAATTCAAGATCGGTATTGCCATACCGCCCAACAACGATGTGGATGTATATACCAATGATATTGGTCTCGTAGCAATTATTGAAAACAATAAACTGGTTGGCTTCAATATAGCCGCGGGTGGTGGATTAAGTGCTACACATGGCAATGCACAAACCTATCCGCGCCTGGCTACCACCCTTGGTTTTGTAACCGAAGGAGAGGAGGTGCTGAAGGCGGTATATGAGATAATGACCATTCAGCGCGATTATGGTAACCGCTCAGACCGCAAGCTGGCCCGGCTCAAATACACACTCGATAATATGGGTGTGCCCCAATTTATACAGGAACTGGAAAAGAGGTGTGGATTTACACTTCAACCTGCCCGCCCGGTTCATTTCACTTCGCGCCGCGATCACTACGGCTGGCGCCGCAATGGCGAAGGCAAATGGTATTTCACCCTGTTCATAGAAAACGGTCGCGTACTCGACACACCCGAACTGGCGATGAAAACAGGCTTGCTGGCTATTGCAGAATCAGGTAAGGCCAACTTCAGGTTTACCGGCAATCAGAATCTTATACTAGCCGATATTACGGAGACAGATAAACCTGCTGTGGAAGCCCTGCTGCAGCAATACGGCTTGATAACACATACAGATGCAGCAGGTGTTTTAAGGAAGAATGCTATTGCCTGTGTAGCTTTTAACACCTGTCCCCTGGCACTGGCCGAAGCACAGCGCTATCTTCCTTCGCTGATTGATAAAATAGAACCGCTGCTTCAAAAACATGCGCTGGAGAACGATGAGATCATTCTGCGTATGACAGGGTGTCCCAACGGTTGCGGGCGCTCACCCGCAGCAGAGATCGGATTGATAGGTACGGCCTATGGCCTTTATAATCTGCATATCGGCGGCGACAGAACAGGAGAACGGCTTAATATAAAGTATAAAGACAGCCTCGATGAGGCTGGAATCCTGGCAGAACTGGACCAGCTGTTTGGGAGTTACAGCAGGGGCCGGCAGGCTGGCGAGACCTTTGGTGATTTTGTGATGAGAGAAAAACTGGTATAATTATGTTTGACTATTCAACTTATTTCAGCGAACGCTTACAGCAGCTGCATGATAGCGGCAGTTACCGTTATTTTCTGGAAGTCAACAAAAGTGCACAGCATTTCCCCCAATTTTACTACCAGCAGGCAGATGGTACACAACGCTCGGCCGTCAACTGGTGCAGCAACGATTACCTGTGCATGAGTACACAGGAAGAGGTAATAGCTAAACTGGGATTCGTAACTCACCGTAGCGGCACTGGCAGCAGTGGTACCCGCAATATTTCCGGCACTACTGTACACCACCGCGAGCTGGAAGCGTTGCTGGCAGGCTGGCACCGCAAGGAAGCTGCTCTGCTGTTTAATGGCGCTTACCAGGCCAATGTCACCAGCCTGCAGACGCTGGGTCGTTTATTGCCCCAACTCGTATTTATTTCGGATGAGCGCAATCATGCTTCATTGATCGAAGGCATGCGTGCTACCGGAAATTCCCGGCATATTTTCCGCCACAACGATATGCAGCACCTGGAGCAGATACTGCAACAGTTGCCAGCCGGTCAGCCCCGCATCATCGTTTTTGAATCAGTCTATTCTATCTCAGGCACCATCGCCCCGGTACACGAATTGCTTTCTCTGGCAAAAAAATACGGCGCACTCACTTATGTAGATGAAGTACATGCGGTGGGCCTGTATGGTGTGCAGGGTGCAGGTATACTGGAGCAGGAAGGATTGCAGGAGCAGGTTGATCTGCTGAATGGTACATTGTCGAAAGCGATTGGCGTATTTGGCGGATATATAACCGGATCGGCTACACTTATTGATCTTATTCGCAGTTACGGCAGTGGCTTTATTTTTACAACCTCTCTGCCGCCGGCTGTTTGTGCCGCTGCTGCACGCAGTATCGCTCTCATCCGGCAAAATATAGAATGGCGGCAACAATTTCATCAGAATGTTGCTGATCTGCGAAACGCATTGAGGCAGGCAGGAATCAGTTTCTCCGATAATCCTTCGCATATTACCCCGGTACCGGTAAGTGGTGCGGTGTATTGCCGCGAAGTGGCCAAACGCCTGCTGCAGGAGCAGGGCATCTACGCACAGCCTATTAATTATCCGACTGTGCCAAAAGGTGAAGAATGCCTGCGTATTATTATCACTACCCGTCATTTGCCTAAACACATACAGTACCTCGCTCATAGCTTAAATAAAATTTTACATGGAAAAGATTCGTCTGATAGGGCGCAACTCTCCGCTGTCGTTGCTGCAGCTGGAGCAGGTGCGTAAGCATATTCAGGCAGCTTTTCCGCTGCTGCAGGTTGATGTGCTGGCACGCTCCAGCCGGGGCGATGCGCTGGCCGATATTCCCCTGCAGACTGTAGAAGGAACAGATTTTTTTACTGCAGATATTTTTCACGCGCTGGAAACAGGCGAGGCGGATATCGCTGTTCATTCGCTTAAGGACATGAGCAGCGCCCATTTTTTCAGCGATCATTGCTTTGGTATTTCTGACCGTGAAGATGCGCACGACGTGGTCATCTTTAGTGAAGCAGGGAAAGAGAAAGTGCTCGCCGGTAAATCGCTGCTCATAGGTACCTGCTCGCCCAGGCGAGAAACGATGGCCACTGTTTTTTTGAAAAAGGCGTTGCCATATACAGGCACTCCCCCCGGGATCAGCACGGCTCCCATCAGGGGAAATGTAGATACGCGCCTGCGTAAACTGAAGAGCGGAGATTATGATGCGATCATACTGGCGGCAGCCGGCCTGCACCGGTTACTGAATGCACCAGAAACTGCTACGGAAGTAAATACGTTGTTGCAGGGAACAACCACAATTTTCCTGCCGCTGATCGACTGCGTACCCGCACCCTGCCAGGGAGCGATTGTGGCAGAAGCTATACCGGCCAATAAACGGGCGGTGGAGATCGTAAATGCGATCAGCAATCCGCTTTTATGGAAATCATGCGTAGCCGAAAAGAGGCAGGCACTACAATACGGCTCAGGCTGTGAGCAGCGTTTTGGAGTTACAAGTTTTGATCACGAGGGTGCATTGGTACTTTATGCAGCAGGCACAGACCAGGCTGGCCGGGAATTTCAGCAGTGGACAGGCATTCCTTCGCCGGACTGGAAGGGATTGAAACTATTCAGCAGTACCGACTTCATGGGCAGTTTCTTTGAATACAGTCCGACTGTGTTCAATACTGAAGGGCTGGATAAACCGGTTGTTTATGTCGCTAATTACAAAGCCGTATTTGATGAGGCACTGATTGAGGTGCTTAAAACAAAAAGAGTATGGGCTGCCGGCACACGAACCTGGTTACAACTGGCGAGGCTCGGCATATGGGTAGAGGGATGTGCAGATGCATTTGGGCTGGAATGGCTCCGGAATAGCTGGGATAGTCCACTGGTAAAAATCAGGAAAGAAGAGGTATGTGTGCTCACGCACGCGCAGGCAGCTGCTAACTGGTCGCAGAAAGGATGGTATGCTGCAGCGAGCTATGCCGTACAAAAGAAATATCAGCCCGAATTGGAACAGGCTGTCGGTGAAGCCGATGTTTTTTTCTGGACCAGTGCTGAGCAATACCGGTACTACAGGGATAGAATAAAAGCAGGAGCACAACATAGTTGCCCCGCTGGCGAAACAGCAGTGCAGCTGCGGCAGGAAGGATTAACACCAGTTGTATTTCCGCATATCAAAGCATTTCAACAATGGAGAAAAACATATATCCCATAAACAGGCGGCGGTTGCGGACCGGCGCACATATGCGTGAGTTGACGGCAGGTGTCAGGCTGTCTCACCGTGCGTTTATTCAACCCCTGTTTGTAGATGAATCGATTACCCGCCCGCGGGCTGTAAATGGGCTGGCACAGGTTGAAGTAGATACCGCCGATACTATTCTGAAAAGGATAGAAACAGATTTGTCAGCCGGGGCACATAAATTTCTGCTGTTTCCTGTACCCGAAAAAAAGCAGGAGCATCCCCGCGATTTTTCGTTTGCCGCTTCGGTAATCGACCGGATTAAAGAAAATTTCGGAAACGATATCTGGCTCGCAACCGATTTGTGTCTCTGCAGTTATACCACACATGGCCATTGCGGCATTTTGAGCGAAGACCGGCAGCAGGTGCTCAATCATGCCAGCGTGGAAGTGCTGACACGTTATGCGCTCCAACTGGCGGCAGCAGGCGCTGACTGTATTGCTCCCAGCGACATGATGGATGGACGCATTGGGGCCATACGTACACAACTCGATGCTATGGGGCAGGAGCAGGTAAGCCTGATGAGTTATTCCGCCAAATTCAGTTCACAATTTTATGGGCCCTTTCGCGATGCCTGTCATTCGGCGCCTGCGGCCGGTGGTCTTAAAGACCGAAAATCCTATCAGCTGTCGCCTTTCAACAGCAACGATGCAATGGCTACGGCCCTGCGTGATGAAGCAGAGGGTGCTGATATACTTATGGTGAAACCCGCCACACTATATCTCGATGTCATCAGCCGGTTGCGGCAGCAGACCAGCAGTCCCATAGCCGCTTATCATGTGAGCGGCGAATATGCTGCAGTGGAGAGCCTGGCTGCGCAGGGATTACTAAAAAGGGCAGATGCTCATCTCGAAATATGGGCAGCTCTGCACAGAAGTGGGGCAGATATCATTATTTCCTATGCTGCACGCCATGCTCAGCAATGGATTGAACAAGCTACTTATTAAAAAACTAATTACTCCGGATGGATAACACACAGGAAATAACAAAGGCTACTGCTACCGGTACAGAAGAGAACAAGAATCCGCTGTTTCCCGTTTTCCTTAAACTGGATCAGGTAAATACGCTGCTTGTTGGTGCGGGTAATGTGGGCCTCGAAAAACTGCATGCCTTACTGGCCAATGCACCCGAAGCAAGGGTTACAGTTGTGGCCCCGGAGATCAAAGAAGAGATACGTCGCCTGGTGTACCGTCATCCAGCCTGCCGGCTGGAGCAACGGCCTTTTGTCGAAGCAGATCTTGCCGGAAAAGAGTTGCTGATACTGGCAACAGATAACCGTAGCCTTCATGAAGAGATATATACGGCTGCAAAGGAAAGAGGCATACTCGTCAATGTGGCCGACACGCCGGATCTGTGTGATTTTTACCTCGGAAGTATTGTGCAGAAAGGTAATCTCAAAATAGCCATCTCAACCAATGGCAAGTCACCCACCGCTGCCAAACGTATCAAAGAGGTGTTGCACGATGCATTGCCGGGCGAATTGGACGCGGTGATCGAAAACCTGCACCAGGTAAGGAATAAACTGAATGGAAACTTTCAGCAGAAAGTAAAAAAGCTCAACAATATTACCCGTGTACTGGTAGAGAAAGAGAATGCGGGCAGTGAGCAGAAGTGGAAACGCATCGCCAGTTATTCACTCATTGGTTTTGCATTGATGCTGATCGGGCATTTTATTTTTTCCTATATCCCGCTGCGCGAAATCGGAAACTCGGCGGTGGAGTGGTATGGTACACTCGATAAGAACTTTCACTGGATGGTGCTGGCAGGGTTCCTGGCGCAGATGGTAGACGGTGCCACCAGTATGGGTTATGGAGTTACCAGTGCTATTGTGCTGATGTCGGCCAATGTGCCCCCCGCTGCCATCAGCGGTAGTATCCATACAGCCGAAATGTTTGCAAGCGGTGCTTCGGGATACAGCCATTACCGGTTTGGTAATGTCAATAAGAAGCTGTTTAAAGCCCTCCTCATACCAGGGGTTATAGGTGCTATTCTTGGAGCCGTACTGCTGGTTAAATTTGGGGAAACACATATCCGCTATATACGCCCCATCATGGCGGCCTATACGCTGGTGTTGGGTATAAAAATCTTTATCTCCGCATTTAAGACTATACAGGCACGGAAAAAGTTTCGTCGCTATGGACTGCTGGCCGGTGCCGGTGGATTTCTGGACAGTTTCGGTGGGGGTGGCTGGGGACCTATTGTTACCTCCACATTGATTACCAAGGGACGCACTCCCCGCTATGTTGTCGGATCTGTAAGTCTTACCGAATTTTTCGTAACACTGGCCAGTGCATTTACCTTCTTCACACTCATAGGCGTACAGCACTGGCAGGTAATTGTAGCCCTTATTGCAGGCGGCGTACTGGCCGCACCTATTGCGGCCCGGCTGTCGGGGAAACTACCGCGGAAGGCCTCTTTCATTCTCCTGGGCACGATCGTAGTCATCTGGAGCGTACGCATCCTCGTCAGAGCATTTTAATCAGCGTAAATATGGATAGTAATTATTTTTAAAAATAGTCTACAAAAATAGTAGGGTAATAGGTTTCTCCTGTATATTTGTCTACTTAAATGATAGACTAATAATTTTATGCCTCTCTGCTCATCTTATCGTTATTTGTTGTGTATGCGCAGCTGTACTGCCGCGCGATGTTGTGGCGGAAGTCATGTTAATTGATTGCTTCGCTATCTGTAGATAGAACATAACCATAACCAACAAATAAATCATGCAACAACGTATAATAACTGC
Organism: Chitinophagaceae bacterium; assembly: GCA_017998385.1. Lineage (GTDB taxonomy): Bacteria > Bacteroidota > Bacteroidia > Chitinophagales > Chitinophagaceae > CAYMZZ01. The sequence goes on from JAGODE010000011.1 coordinate 28,687, forward strand.
TGTATTGCTGCTGCTTTTGCAATGGCAGGCAGTAGCACAGGAAAATTCATTAATCGAAATATCAGGTCGTGTAACCGACCAGTCTACGCGTCAGCCACTGGCAGATGTGAGTGTGCAGGTAAAAGGTGCGGCCTCAGGAGCCGTGACCGGTGCCTCGGGCGAGTTTAAGTTAAGGACCCGCTCACGTGTGCCATTTACGCTGGTATTTACATCAGTAGGATTTAAGGAGCAGGAGTTTGAAGTAACCAGCCTGGGCAGCAATATCCAGGTGGCCCTGGCCACACAGACCATACTTGGCAGCGAAGTAGTGGTAACAGCTTCGCGTGTGGAAGAAAATATTCTAAAGTCGCCAGTGGCTATCGAAAAATTGAATATCCGGACATTGAAAGAAACTCCTGCCGCTTCGTTTTATGATGCTATAGGCTATGCAAAAGGTGTACAGCTAACGACTTCTTCCATCACATTCAAAGTGCCCAATACACGCGGTTTTAATATTCCCAACAATTTCCGCTTTATGCAGCTGGTAGATGGTATCGACATGCAGGCGGCCACATTGGGTGTACCACTGGGAAATGCCATCGGCCCCACTGAACTGGATGTGCAGAGTATAGAAATCACGCCGGGAGCGGCTTCAGCCCTTTATGGAATGAATGCTATTAATGGTATGGCTAATCTTATCACCAAGAACCCGTTCAATACACAGGGACTTAGCGTGTTTCAGCGTACCGGCGTGAACCATGTAGACGGAAAGGATCATAACGCGAGTGTGCTTACAGAAACGGCCATCCGCTATGCGCACGCATTCAATGACCGTATTGCTTTTAAAGTGAATGCCAGCTATCTGCAGGCAACGGACTGGATATCCGATACGCGGCTCGATCAGAATCCCAATAGCCGTAATACGGCCAATCCAACTTATCCAGCGCTTAATGGCGCCAGCAATATCGCTTTCGATGGCTGGAATAAATATGGTGACGATGCATTGCAGCTAAGCAATACAGTTTCTATCACAGGCCTGTCTATAGACGGTGTTAATAACCGTACACTCACGGTAGCCCGTACCGGCTACTGGGAAAAAGACCTGGTTGATCCCCGGGTAGACAACCTGAAAGCCGATGCGGCCATACACTGGCGTATCAAACCCGGTACCGAACTTTCATACAGCTACCGTATCGGTAAAATGGATGGGGTGTTTCAGCGTGGCAACAAGGTAAAGCTGGATAATATCGTTGTACAGAACCACCAGGTGGAGCTGAAGGGAAAGAATTACACTTTCAAAGCCTATACATCACGCGAACGATCGGGCGATTCCTATAATGTAAAACCGCTGGCCGATAATATGGATTTGTATACGGGCGGCAGTGGTTCTGTATGGGGCGCCAAATTCAAAACGGCTCTCAATGAATATGCAGCGGCAAATGGTGGTACTCTAACATCAGCTAATCTGGCGGCTGCTACTGCTTACGCACGTTCCAAGGCCGATGCCGGCCGTGCCGAACCGGGTACGGAACGTTTCAAACGTATTATGGATACGATAACCAGTATCAATAACTGGGACATCCGCTCCGGCCTGATCCCCAATGCACCGGTTACCGGCGGAGCAGCACTGGTTCAGAAAAGCAATTTGTACCATGTAGAAGGTCAGTGGGATTTTCAGAATAAGATTAAATGGGCCAATGTACTGGTGGGAGCCGACTTTCGTGTTTATGAGCTGATACCCGATGGAAATAATTTCGTAGACTTTTCCCGCCCCATCGATGAACGTAATGTACCCGATAAAGATGGTTCTTATGGTAAGAACATCTATTATAAAAAACTGGGTGGCTTCGTACAGGGCAGTAAAAGTTTTTTGGATGACCGGCTCAAACTTACCGCTTCGGTACGTGCCGATTATAACCCTGAATTCAATCTGCAGTTCACGCCCCGTGTTGCTGCTGTATATACCCATCGCGAAAAGCACAATTTCCGCGTCACCTTCCAGCAGGGTTATCGTTTTCCTGCCCTGTTCGAAGCGCTGTCGTATGTCAACAACGGACGGGTAAAAAGAGTGGGTATCCTGCCTGTAATCAACGAGGGGCTTGGTTTCCGCGACAATAGTTATACCCAGGCGTCGGTAGCGGCATTTAATGCAGCAGTACGGGCGGCGGGTAACAGCGATGCAGCAGCACTGGCTAACCGCAACCTGCTGCAGGTGGCCAACCTGCCCAATGGCCGTCCCGAACGGATCAATGCTTTTGAAGTGGGCTACAAAAGTGTTGTGCTCGACAACCGCCTCATCATCGATTTTGATGCTTACATTAATATTTATGATGGTTTCCTGGGCCAGGTACAGGTATATGTACCCAAAGGAGAAACAGTAGGCTCCGATGCAGCCGTAATAGCCATGGTAGACCGCAATCGTGATGCCACTGCGGCCAGTAATGGAAATGCAGCCAGTAAAGGTCAGGATCGTTACCGTGTATATACCAATGCCATTAATACCTATACTACTTATGGATCTTCGCTGGGAGTGACTTATGCCTTTTATAAAACCTTTACCGTATCCGGTAATGTAAATTACAACAGTATAAAAGGCAATAGCACTCCTGATCTTTTTGTAACTGGTTTCAATACACCCCGGTGGACCAGTAATCTGTCTGTTGGCAACCGGGCAATTACACGCACACTCGGATTTAATGTAGTGTGGAAATGGCAGAATAATTTCCTATGGGAGAGTCCGCTCGTTACCGGGCGCGTAGCGGCAATCAATACCCTCGATGCACAGGTTACACTCCGGGTGCCCAATCTGAAGTCGACCGTAAAATTCGGCGCAACCAACCTGCTTAACTACAGGCATATTCAATATGCCGGTGGTCCTACCATCGGAGCACTATACTATGCAGCCATCACGGTAGACGGGTTGCTGAAATGATAATTAAGCAGGAAGCTTTTGTATGTTTTGAGTTGTAAGTTTTAAGTAATAAGTAAGGTGGAAGGTGAAGGGTATAGGGTAGAAGGGAAAAAGCAGAAGATAAAAAACGAATATGTTGTAGGTTTTAAGTAATAAGTAAGGTGGAAGGTGAAGGGTATAGGGTAGAAGGGAAAAGCAGAAGACAAAAAACGAATATCTGTAGGCCCGCCAGGCATGGCAGGACGTCGATAAGCAGGAAGCTCGTTTGCCGGATTAATCTCCGGCAGGCAGTTGTTTTAGAGACGGCGTCCTGATTCTTCAGGATGCCCTTTTTTGAGTTTATAGTTGTAGGTTTTAAGTAGTAAGTAGGGTGTAAGGTGAAAGGGATAGGGTGGAAGGGGAAAAAGCAGAAGACGACCTTTATGCCTTTAACCTTAGTTAATGGTTATAGGTTTTAAGTAGTAGGTAAGGTGAAAGGGATAGGGTGGAAAGGGAAAAAGCAGAAGACGACCTTTATGCCTTTATACTTTTAAACCTTATACCTTATGCCTTTAACCTTAGTTAATGGTTATAGGTTTTAAGTAGTAGGTAAGGTGAAAGGGATAGGGTGGAAGGGGAAAAAGCAGAAGACGACCTTTATACCCTTATACTTTTAAACCTTATACCTTATGCCTTCAACCTTTCATCTTAAGCATACATCAGCCGCGTGGCCGAGTGGATAGGTACAGGTCTGCAACACCTTTTACGTTGGTTCGAGTCCAACCGCGGCGTCAGAGAAACAGCTGAGTAAAATGAAACGAATGTTTAACAAGCGAAGAAATTATCAGATTGCTGACATTTACCGGCATGATAATCGCGGCCGGTATATGGAATAATTTACGCCTTGCGAAAAGGTTTTTTGATTAAATATTAACTACTAACTACCGTCAACTTCAAAAAATGGATAAGATCTACTTAAGTGATGCAGGTCCCAAGGTATCGCCTGCCATCTATGGCTTCTGGCGTTGGGATGAGTCGGGCAGTACCAGCACTGCAGAAATGGAACGCATCATTCAAACCTGCCTCGAACTGGGCATCAATACCTTTGATCATTCAGATGTTTATGGCGGTTACCAGTGTGAAACACTTTTTGGGAAAGCCATCCGGCAGCGATCTTTTCGTAGAGAAGATGTGGTGTTGTTTACAAAATGCGGAGTACTGCTGCCGCATGCTTCGAGGCCGGCTGTAAGAGTACGTTATCAGGATACATCTGCTGCACATATCACACAGAGTGTAGATAATTCGCTGCGCAATCTGCAAACAGAGTATATCGATATTTTCCTGCTCGATGGCCTGGATGTGCTGGCCAATCTGGAAGAGGCCGCACTGGCCCTGGAGCGCCTGCGCATATCCGGTAAAATCCGTAATATCGGTGTTGCCAATTTTTCTGTTTTTCAGCATCAGTTGCTGGCATCTTATCTCCGCATTCCTATCGTAACGCACCATATTGAATTAAACCTGCTCAACACTACCGCACTCGACAACGGTCAGTTCGATTATATCAAACAGCGTTATATGCGGCCGCTGGCATCGGCGCCACTGGCGGGCGGGCGTATTGAAAATGGTACAGACGAACTCGCTATCCGCCTCAATCTGAAACTTACAGAGATTGGTGCGCGCTATGGCGCCAATGTTGAATCGGTAGCGGTGGCCTGGTTGATTAAGCTCGGCGCATTACCGCTGATTGGTACCCGGCAGGAGTCGCGCATCAGGCATATTGTAGATGCATTCAATATTGATCTCGATCCGCAGGATTGGTACGATCTGTATGCAACGGCCAAAGCCGGTGCGCAGAAACCGGAACTCCGGCATCATCATACCGGTGAAGAATAAATCTGTTTTAACGTGTTAACCGCAATGCTATGAAACGAATAAAATATCTGTTGGTTCTATTGGCGCTGCATACCCTCATACAGGCCCAGGCGCCCGTTAAAACGCCCCCCAATTATCGCATCCAGGGAAAAGTACTGGCAGCAGATACGGGTAAAGAAATAACTAATGCGCACGTATACATCGTACATGGCGAAGAAGAAGCCCTTACCAATACCCGCGGACAGTTTGCCATCGACTCCTGGCAAAAACTGCCACTGAAGGTATATGCCGCCGCAAAAGGATTTCAAAACAACTCCGTAGTAGTAAAAGATCCGCGCCAGACAGTTACCATTTATTTACGGCTGCAATAACCCATTGAATAGTGCATGCAATCGTTAGCGTAAGAGGCCCCCGCTTAGGGGGCCTTATTACGAATTATTGACACATTCCATGCCGCAGCCCGTATCTTTGCGGCTCATTAAACGTTGAGCCCTCATGTCACAACATCCCGAAACACGTGCCGTACGTATTCAAACTCCACGTACTGAACAAAAGGAACATGCCACGCCCTTATTTCTTACCAGCAGTTTTACCTACGATTCTGCGGAAGATATGGCCGCTGCATTTGCCGATGACAGCCTGGATGTAAATATCTATTCACGTTTCTCGAATCCTACGGTAGATGAGTTTATCCGTAAGATCGCCGACCTCGAGGGGGCAGAAGATGGTGTGGCTACCGGCACAGGCATGGCAGCTATCTTCGCTACGTTCATGACTTTTCTGAGCCAGGGCGATCATATCGTATCGGCTTCTGCCGTATTTGGCTCTACCCATACCATTCTTACCAGATACCTTCCTAAATGGGGTATCAGTCACAGCTATTTTGATATGAGCCGGCCCGATGATATTGCGGCACTCATTACAGATAAAACCAAAATGGTTTACCTCGAGACGCCTTCCAATCCAGGACTCGATATTATCGATCTGGAAAGAGTGGCGGCCATCTGCAAGGCAAAAAATATACTGTTTGTGGTTGATAACTGTTTTGCCACACCGGCCGTACAACAACCCATTCGTTTCGGTGCAGACCTCGTGTTGCATTCGGCCACAAAATTTATCGACGGTCAGGGGCGTGTCCTGGGCGGCGTGATTGTGGGCCGCGAAGAGTTGATAAAACCGCTTTACCTGTTTATTCGCAACACCGGGCCTTCACTCAGCCCATTCAATGCCTGGGTGCTTAGCAAAAGCCTGGAGACGCTGCATATCCGCATGGATCGTCATGCTGCCAATGCCCTGGCCCTGGCCCGCAATTTCGAAAATCATCCCAAACTCTCGGCAGTAAAATACCCTTTCCTGCCTTCGCATCCGCAATATGCCATTGCACAGAAGCAGATGAGTAACGGTGGTGGTATCCTCACATTTGAACTGAAAGGGGGGATCGAAGCAGGCCGCGCTTTCCTCAATGGCCTGAAGATGATCAGCATGACCAATAACCTGGGCGATAGCCGCACCATTGCTGCTCACCCCGCCAGTACTACACATTCCAAACTCAGCGAAGCAGAAAGACAGGCAGTAGGCATCACGCCTGGTCTTATCCGTATCTCAGCAGGACTGGAACATATCGATGACCTGATTGCAGATATTGAACAGGCCCTGATCAACTGTTGATTAATCTGCGCCGTAAGCCAGGTACGCTTGCTTAACAGAATTTTCAAGACTGGAAAAACTGCAGTTTAGTTCCCTTACCGAAAGAGCCAGTGGTGTACCCAGCAACCTGTTGCTGGCAGTAAGGCTTTTGCGCCTGAACGGATTTTTTACCCGGCTGATATATTTTTCGGGATCACTTAGCCGGATCAGCAGAAAATCACGCCTTAATAAAGTACGCTTTTCTATTCCTTTAATATCAGACCAGGGTATGCGGCCAAGCGCATTGTAATTGGATTGATCGGTTATGCCGGTACTGTCTATGATCAATCCTGGTTTTCTGTATTGGAAAAAATACGCGAGGGCATAATAGCAGGAAATAATAAATAATACGCATGGTATGATTAGCGCTGTGATTCGGCCACTGCTTTTTATCATCAGCATACCGCCGTCATCAGCCGTTTTGCCCAGTGCAATCCAGCAAATGAAAGCAAGGGTAACAACCGCTATGATGAGCTGGTAATAACCCATGTATTTCTTTCTGCTGATAATAACCGGTTCCATACCTATTTCTTTACTGCTCTTTTTTCCAGTTGCTGCAAGGTGGCCCGCATATCTTTTGGCAGCGGAGCTTCGATACTCACCATGCTTCCATCTACGTCTGCAAAGCGTAGCGAAAAAGCATGGAGGGCCAGTCGTGAGAGAATAGGGCGTTCTTCCAGTTCGTATTTAGACAATTTGAATTTGGCTTTAATGCTGGAGAGCAGAAATGGTTTGCCATCTCCATACAACTCATCGGCTACCAACGGATGGCCCAGTTGCTTCATGTGTACCCGTATCTGGTGAGTACGGCCGGTATGAATCCGGAACTGCATCCAGCTGTAAATCCTGAAATCGCGCAGCACTTCATAGTCGGTGAGCGCGTCTTTTCCCTGCCGGTGAATGACCATTAATCCTTTTTGTACAGGATGTTCGGCTATAGGGGCATCGATGCTGCCGTTAGTTGGTACGACACTGCCGATCACCAGGCCCTGGTAATATTTCTCCGTTTGTCTTGATTCAAACTGCTGGGAGAGGTGTTTGTGGGCCACTTCGTTGCGGGCAAAAATAATAAGGCCACTCGTGTCCCGGTCAATCCGGTGTACGGTAAAAATATTTCCATACTGCTCAATCAGCATTTGCTTGAGCGAAATCTCCTTTCCTTCGCGGTCAGGAATAGAAAGCAGGCCCGATGGTTTGTTGATGGCAACCCAGTTGGCCGTTTCCTGTATAATAAGTTCGGTCAGTTTCATGAGAGAAGTAAAAAGTACGTGGTAAACGGTTAACGGCCTCTGCCGAAGTGCTTCAGATCCCGGACTTCTTTTTCGGAAAGAAAACGGTATTTGCCACGTTCAACATTCTTTTTGGTGAGTCCGGCAAACATCACACGGTCGAGATTTTTTACATCATAACCCAGTGATTCGAATATGCGGCGAACAATGCGGTTGCGCCCGCTATGGATCTCCACGCCTATCTGGCGTTTGTCTTTGGTATCAGTATAGGCAAGTACATCAACAGATGCAGGGCCGTCTTCGAGTGTAAGACCGGCCAGTATCTTGTCAAAATCGGCACGCTCCAGTTCCTTGTCCAGCGTTACGGCATATATTTTTTTGATCTCGTTGCGGGGGTGAGTCAGCTTCTGAGCCAGTTCGCCATCATTGGTCAACAGCAAAACGCCGGAGGTATTACGGTCAAGTCGGCCCACAGGATAAATCCGTTCACGGGTCGCATTGGCAATAAGATCCAGTACGGTTTTCCGTTTTTGCGGATCATCGGTAGTGGTGATATAGTCTTTGGGTTTATTCAGCAGAATATAAACGAGGTTGCGGGCCAGGAATACTTTTTTACCATTCACCTTTACTTCGTCTTTCGCCGATACACGGTGCCCGGGTTCAAGCACCACTTCATTGTTTACTTTTACCAGTCCCTTTCTTACCAGTTCAGCAGCTTCGCGGCGAGCTGTCACTCCGCAATGGGCAATAAACTTGTTGAGCGGCATCGAAGCGTTGTTTACAGGAGCTTTGATAGCGGTGGCCTGTGCTTCGAGGTCGGCACGACCCTGGGCTACTTTTTCTGCCCGCTTTTGGTCAAAAAAAGCTTCACGTTCTTTTTTGTGCTTACGTTTTTCCTGTTTGAAACTTTCCTTGATGGCAGCATTGCTGCGCTTACGGGAGAACTTGTCGAATGGGGAGGCAGGAGTCTTCTTTTTCATAATAAAATTGCTGTTTTTCAACAGTAAAAAATAAATATAATACGAACTGCGGGTTACTGGTCTTTATTGGCCAGTTGTCCGCAGGCAGCATCAATGTCTTTGCCACGACTGCGGCGTAGGCGTGCATTTACCCGGTTCTTTTCGAGGTATTGCATAAAGGCTTCTACCTTTTCTTCTTCGGGCTTTTCGAAGCGGGCAAACTCGATCGGGTTGTATTCAATAATATTTACCAGATCGGCCGGTACCTGGCGATAAATCTTGATCAGCTCATCGGCATCCTTCAGCGAGTCGTTAAAATTTTTGAACAGGATATATTCAAAAGTGATCTCGTTTTTGGTATGCTTATAGAAATAGTTGAGCGCATCGATCAGCGATTTGATATTGTTGGTATCATTGATCGGCATGATCTCGTGACGCTTGATGTCGTTGGCGGCATGAAGGCTCAGGGCCAGCTTAAACTTAACCTTGTTGTCGCCCAGTTGCCTGATCTGCTTGGCCACGCCGGCAGTGCTCACCGTTATCCGGCGTGGGCTCATGCCCAGTCCATCGGGAGAGGTAATGCGGTCGATAGCCCGTAATA
>JAGODE010000012.1 GCA_017998385.1 Chitinophagaceae bacterium
GTCCGCTACCTATAATGGTTCTGGCGGACAGGGTAATGATTTTTACCTTTCTTCAAATGCACCCAATATGGCGGATATTGCCATTAGTACATCTCTGGTATCGGGATTTAATTCCGGGACATTTTTACTGCCGGCTACTGGCAGTTATTTTATTTCCATCAATACAGCTCTCATGGGTCCGGGTTCTTATACCATTGAATATAACCTGGAGCCCGACTGCGTGGTTACACCGCCTACGTTCAATTTTGGCAGTCGCGATGCGGGCAGTAGTGGGGTTAATCATACGTTTACAATAGCCCTGGCTGGCGACAACCTCGATGTGACCATTGACGCCATCAGCGGCACAGACAATACGCACTTTGTAATTTCTGGCGGTACGGGCACTACGCTGCGGATGGGTGGACCGGCTTCGGTCAACTTTACCGTACGTTTTGAGCCGGGTACTGCCGCGGGTACATTTTCATCTACCATTACTATTGTCACGAGCAATGCTTCAGGTCTAGAAGTGCCGGATAAGACGATTACCGTTACCGGTATTACCAAACCGTTAGTGCCTGATATAGAATGTGTGTCTTCGTCCATTTACTCGTTAGATTATGTTGTCAGTACTTCCGGTACGTTTAGTAAGTCATTCAAAAATGAGGGGAATGCGCCACTGCAGGTGAGCAGTATTTCGCTGAATGCCAACCCCGGGGGTGTTTTTTCACTGGTGTCGAACCCGGCGCCGGTTACAGTGGCACCAGGGTCGGCTATACCGGTATCTATCCGGTTTACGCCACCTGCTTTTGAACAAACCTATACCGGCTCTATCGTGATCGTCAGTAATGCACCGGGCGAAGAGTCAAAGACCTGCAGTTTTATAGCAAAGGCTCATCATCCTGAGCCTAAAATGGAATTTTATTTTGATCCACCGGGTTCGAATGTGATCAACTACAGGGATGTGGAAATTGGATTTACCTATACGAAAGCAATCAGGGTGCGAAATTCCGGTGATGCTCCGTTGACACTTAGTCTCAATCTGATTGATCCGTTAGATCCGGATCTGTCACAGTGGTCAGAGATCAATGAGCCCGACAATGTGACTATAGCGGCAGGTGCTGAGCAAAATTTTTTGCAGCGGTTTAAACCGCGGGCCATCGGCGCCTATGGTTTTGAAATGCAGGCATTGGGTACGGGTGGAGCAGGCACGTATAATGAAACGGTCAATATTACATTAATAGGAAATGGGATAACTCCCGTACCGATGGATAATGTACTGGTACTGGATCGGAGCGGAAGTATGGATGAATCAGCCGGATCACGTACTAAAATAGATGCGCTGCAAAAAGCAGCCCGGCTATATTACGACCTGCTGCGACCCGATCCGGGCGATGGCTCAGGCGATCAGATAGCCCTGGTCAAATACAATAACTCTGGCAGTTCTTACCTCACGCCGCTACAACCCAAAAATTCGGCCAACGAACCTGGAGTACTGGATCTGTTGTCTGAAGCATCTATTACAAACTCTTCAAGGCTTAAACCATCGGGCGGTACCTGTATCAGTTGCGGTATGACACAGGGGGCCGATCAACTCCTGTCTTCACCCGATAGTCGTAAACAGGTAATGGTGGTAATGACGGACGGCCATGAAAATGCAGGCCCGGGTGTTACGAATACGTTTCTGAATGATCTCGAAACTGCCAATCCGGATCTGATGATCTATAGTCTTGGCCTGGGCAACGATATTAATGAAGGCCTGCTGCAGCGTATTACAAACGCGGGTAATGGTGGCTATCATCATGTATCTGAAGATTTGCTGGGCAATAATCATTTTGCATTGGAGGAATTTTATTTTAAGATTTACTCCAATGCTTCGGGTGCAGACCTTATTGTGGATCCTACATCGGGCGTTAATCTGGCAAGTGGCAACCCGGTAGAAGTAAACCGGGCCAGGATCGTATCGTCTGATCGTTATGCAGTATTTATGGTGCTCGATGATCCGGCACTGGCAGGCTACTATAAACTGGAATTTATTGATCCGCATGGCACCATCATAGACCCGACAAGCAGCGTGGCTGGCATCCCTATCCAGATGCTGAAAAGAGCAGGCCACACGGTGTATAAAATCATATTTCCTGATATAAGTCAGGCCAGCACCTATGTAGGCGACTGGGTATTGCGTTTATCACCTACCGGTAAGTGGAAAGCCGATAGTACACGAAAGGAATTCAAACCTTATCAGGTGGCGGGAGAGTGGATAAGCCCTTACCAGGGTATTGTGCCCATTGGCTTTGGTGCTGCGGTGAAAAGCGATTATAAAATGACCGTTCAGGTTAGTGCCGATCATTATAAACCAGGTGCACTTGTGCTGCTTACGGCGCGGTTATCTGACAGGGGATGGCCAAGTACAGGCGGCCAAATTGAAATCACGGCTACCCGACCCGATGGTACGGGCAGCACATTCAAGCTCTACGATGATGGTACACATGGTGATACGGAAGCCAATGACGGCACCTATTCCAGTACTTACAATCAAACAGCTTTGAAAGGTAGTTATCGGTTTTTCTTTAACGGGAAGGGTATAAATGAACGGGGCGAACTGGTGCCCCGCCAGGCTACCCGTTATGTATCACTCTTTGAAGAGACCGGTCCGATAAAAGGGGATGGAAAGAACTGCTTCCCCTGCTGGCTATACTATGCCATGCTGTTGCTGCTGTTGTTGATCCTGCTTGTCATTATCAGGTGTTGTCGAAAACAGGAAAAGCTATTAGTGCGGTAATAGACCGGCTGGGCTTAAAAGATAAAAAAACGGGATCCACTGTATAGGCTGGATCCCGTTTTTATGAATATGCTACAGCACCGGTGGTGAAAACCTTTACTATTCAGAATGGCTAGCCAAACTATTATATGGGCGATGTGCCGGTCACGACTTACCGCATAACCGCACAATGTGAAGTAAATGGTGTAACAAAGAAAGTATTTATAGGTGCCGGCAGTGCCTCCAATCTCACGGAGTGGATTGAGTTTTATTTTGATCCCTCCGGCTCTTCAAGCGGCTCATATGAAAGTGGCCTGCAGTCGCCCAACGATTTTCCTTTTTACCTGGGCCGTCAGCCCTGATAAAAAGGTGTACAGGTAGTTTAGGTAGATTAAAAAGCCGTGTCTGTAAAGGCACGGCTTTATGGTTAAACAGACTGGTTAGCCCGGCTACCACCGTTGCCGGACAAATGCTTTTTTTCCGCATACATCCGGATTTACAGCTGGGCTTCAATATCAGCCATCAGCAGCTCATGGCTGGGGCGTTTGGCGTCCCGATCCACGCTTTTGTAAAATTGTATGATGCAAAACCTTTTGTACCGCCATCTTTGGGTGAATGCGATTGTTTCGGTTTTTTGGTCGTCTGCCCGGCCCCTGGGTAGGGTATCCCTTGGCACATCAAAGCGTTGTTGTTGTGCAGTACAGGAAGTAAGGATTAGTAAAAGGGGCTATTGTCTGGCTTATTTTCATACTAAACGGCTTTTGTCTATTTGATATACTTGCAGCAGCGAAGTTTTATAGCCGGGCCCAGACGGGCAATCCTTAAAAAGTATGATATTTGAACAGGTAAACCTGGTGACAGCAGCATACTATTTATTTTAATATTTCTCTATTGTTTAAAACCCGTTTCATGCGCTACATTTCTGCAATGCTGGTTTCGGTGCTCGTCATCCTTTCCGGCTGTTCCTCACCTGCCAGCAATAGCGATCAACCTGCAGCTACCTATCAGCCCGATGACAAAGCACTGTATGATACCATTGTAAAGCTCGACAGCCTGTTTTTTCATGCATATAACACCTGTGATACAGCTCTTGAAACTTACGCCTCTTTTTTTTCGGAGGATATCGAGTTTTATCATGATAAAGGCGGTCTTATGACTTCCAAAAATGATATTGTCGACGCCACGCGGCGCAATGTTTGCGGAAAAGTGAGCCGCGAACTGGTAAAAGGAAGTATTGAAGTGTATCCGATCAAAGATTTTGGTGCAGTGGAAATCGGATTGCATAAATTCCACAACAACGAAGAGCCGCCCGGCACTACATCGCAGGCGGGGCGATTTACCATTATATGGAAGCATACAAACGGCGAATGGAAGATAACAAGGGTCATCAGCCTTCATTAACAGATTTGCCAAGACGTTTTATACGACAATTGTCAAAAAAACCATCACTAAGGTTTTACCATTATTGATACGCCAGATGTAGCACTGTATTTTGCGCGCTGTCCGCAAGGGCATTCACTATCCAATATGCTAACTATGAAAAAACATCTGCGCAGTACAGTACTGTTATTTGCACTCGTTACAGGTCTTACCAGTTCTGCCCAGGATGCCCGCTGGGGATATCAGTTATCTTTTGATGGTACCAATGATTATTTTACCGCCAATACCGTTTCTGCGGCTGTAACCGGCAACAGCTGGACTATAGAATTCTGGTTTCGCTCTTCCCGGACGGTGACTTATACAGAATCTATCCTGGCCTTTAACCCATCAGATGGCACCAACCGGATTGAGATCGGTGTAGGCCCGAGTGCCGGCAGTAAGATGTATATCTATTCACCCAATTCAAGCCCCAGTACTCTCTATGGCAGTACGGCTATCAGCACAAATACCTGGTATCATGTAGCGGTAACATTTAACTCGGGTACCCGGGCGATTCAGTTGTACCTGAATGGTAGCAATACCGCTGATGTTGTACGTACGCTGCCTGCCGCCGATGTGGTACAGACTACAGATAAATTTTCGCTGGGCCAGGAGTGGGATAATGCAACAGCCTCTGGTTTTTTTGCCGGTCAGCTTGATGAGGTGCGGGTATGGAACAGTGTACGCAGTAATACCCAGCTGGTTGACAACCAGTACCGGCAGGTGGCGACCAACTCATCGGGTTTGCTGGCTTATTATAAAATGACCAACAACACAGGTACAACTGTTACAGACAATACCGGCAATGGGCGCAATGGTACACTGGTAAATGGACCAGCCTGGCAGGCATCTGCCGTTACTAAAAATTCGAATGGCACTATGCCGGCCAATCAGTCAATCAATGAAGACACACAACCGGCCGATATCACGATCAGCAATTATCCCTATACCGGTATTCAATGGCAGCGATCGACAGACAATAATACCTGGACAAATATCAACACCGCCACTGCAGCTACACTCACCGGGGCTTTAATGGGTACACTGAGTCAGACCACGTATTACCGTGCCCGTTTGGATAATGGCTATGGCACCTATGATTACAGCGATGTCGTAACCGCCACCGTGCTTACAGGAACACTTCCTGTACACTGGCTTGGTTTCTCAGCCCGCCAGCAGTCTCAGGGCATATTGCTCAGCTGGAGTACTGCTACAGAAGAAGGGTCAAAACGGTTTGATGTTGAACACAGCACCAATGGCAGCAGCTGGAGCCGTGTAGCCACCATAACAGCGGCGGGCAATAGCAGTACTGTGCAGCACTATGAGGCGCTGCATGCTAACCCGGCAAGCGGCAGCAATTACTATCGCATCAGGCAGATAGATGCAGACGGGAAGCACAACTTCAGTAAGGTTGTTTTTATTGCCGTGGCCGCTAACCACAATGCCGTACTGGCATATCCCAATCCGGTAACCAATGGAGTGCTCTACGTAAAACTCGAAGCAGCAGCAGGGGTGCGTATTGTTAATATGTCGGGGCTAACGGTAGTGCAGAAAAACCTGGGAGCCGGGTTGCATAACATATCCGTTGCGCATTTGCCGCAGGGAAGTTATTGGGTGAAAGCAGGAGATACTGCGGTGAAGGTACTTCTCCGGTAAAGAGGCTGTTCACAAAACGTTGATAATGCCGGCAAGAGAATATTACCACTCGATTTCCCACTGTCGCTGCTCGTTGACAAAATAATTGAGTCCATTGCTCATGTGGTGCAGCTCTTTTCCTGTTTTGGAAAAAGAGGTCTTCAGCTCATATACGCGTATGCCATTGTTTTCGCGGGTAAGATAGTTGATCAGTGCGGCCAAAGTAGGGGGCAGGTCGTGCAGCCACTGTCCGTCTTCTTCTTTTACAAATGCCTGGCTCATGGGATATTTATTAAACCATGCAAGTTAAATGAAATAAAATTTTTCCTGCTGCGGGGATGTATCCGTCGGCCTGCAGACGGATCCGCCACCCTCAAATAGTTAAAAAATTAAAAAAATCAGCATTTTATAAGCATATGTCGGGAGCGGGACTGTAAAGTGAATAATTTTAAAGAGATTGCTGCGTTAAACCACTGTTCCCAAACCGAACCGCAGCAGGATGACCGATACTTTTCAGACATTCAGGCCTCAGCACCCCCTGGTAGCCCGTTATGTAGATTATTACTACCTGGAGATTAAGCCGGCCAATATCTCTAATGAGTTTATCTGTTTTCCTCATTTCAATACCTCGCTTTCTCTGTACAAATCTCATGTACGTACGGCTAATGCGGAAATGGTCTATACACCTGGAGCACCACCGCTGCAGTTATTTACTCCGATGCGCGAAAAAGTGTTACTGGTAAAACAACTGGGGCCATTGCACCGGGTAGTGATTGTGTTTCATCCGCTGGGAATCCAACAGTTTTACCGCGGCATCGCCTTTACGGACTTTATTAAAGACGTTGACTTTTTCTCACCTCCGGAGCTGCAGCTCTTACTGAATACAACAGATGAAACTGAACTGGTAAACAACCTCGACCGGTTTTTATTCAATCGTTTTGATACATTCAGTATCGATCTGCTGGACAATTGCATTCGTTATATTTTTAAGCACGCGGAGAATTTTTCTGTAGGCCATTTTTCAGAACATATGCAGGTAAGCAGGCGGCACCTCAACCGGCTCTTTCAAACGCACCTGGGCGTATCTGTAAAACGATTTTATGAAATTGTCCTTTTCCGGAAGACCATTCAGCAAAAGCTGTTTGTAACACCGCAGGAAAATTTTACCCGTCTGGCTTATGAATTCAACTTCAACGACCAGTCGCACCTGAATAAGATATACAAAAAATTTACCGCCCATACGCCGGCACAGTTCTTTAAACGCGGCACCCTGCTGGGACATACCGACACATTCTGGCACCTGCTGAAATAAAGCATGTCCCATTTTTACAAGTTTTTCATTTTCAAACAAGTCAATTTTGATTTGAAATTGTTATCGCCTTTAATACAAAAGCCCTGTAAATGAACAAACTGTTTTTTTCATTCCTGCTTATTTTATGGATCAATACGACTCATGGCCAACTTCGCTCGGCTGCGGCAAGCATTTCTTACAATTACCGTGTCGATACGCTTTATTCTGATAGCCTGAAAGAAACACGTTTTATCAAAGTTTCATTACCCGATGAGTTTTCCCGCGACAAAACATATCCCGTCTTCATTACGCTCGATGCAAGCTGGATGTTTGAACCGGTAATGGTTACTGTAAAACAGCTGACCGATGCTAAAATCATTCCGCCATCGATAGTAATTGGTGTACACAGCAATAACCGCTCAAAAGATCTGAGAATGGGTAATGACGGCGGCTTTACACCTGCCAGCCTGGCCTTTTATAATTACCTGACTAAGGAGTTATTTAGTTATCTCAGTAAGAATATCGTCACTCCTGCATTTCCGGTATTGATAGGTCATTCTGACGGAGCGGTATTTTCACAAAGAGCAATGGTGCAGGAGGGCCAGCCATTCAGGGCTGTCTTAGCGCTGAGCCCCCAACTCGAAAAGGGGCAGTTGCAGGAGATAAAGGCATTTACAGGAAGAAAATTTCAGGATCATTTGTATCATTTTATAGCATCCGGTACAAAAGATGCCACCGGCAGGCTGAAGGCAGTGATTGTGGAAGACAGCCTGTTTAAAACCGTACATAACCCCAAACTTCATCTCAGGTCGGCTATTTATGAAACCGATCATTTTGCCGTAGCCAACAGGGCACTGGCAGATGGTATTTCGTTTGTATTTGAAGACTTCCTGGAAGATAATGACTGGAATGAAGCCCTCCTCGATTCATTAAGGAGAACCAATACCAAACCGGTTGATGTTGTAAAAGCCTATCGGCAAAAAGTGAAACGCATTTATAACCTGGATATTATTCCGCGCGATGAAGGCGTTTTCTCCACCGCATTTGCCATCTTATCCAGCAAAAAGCATGTAGAAGATTTTTTCGCTTACAAAACAGAGCTTCTGGGTAAAGACAAATTCTACAACACCTCTTTTGCCCAGGCACTTGAACTGGTAAAGGCCTATGAAGATGCCCTCCGATACTGGAATAATAACCTGGAAGACCCTAATGGACAGACAGGCATATTTTTTTATTTTCAACGACCACTCAACCTGTTGATGAATCAGCTGAACAGGCCAAAAGATGCGATTGAATTTGTAAAAAAATGGTCGGCTAAGCGGCCGGAGTTTGCCCTTTATCTCAATTATACGATTGCCCGTTACCTGGTAGATAAGAAGGTCGAAAAGGGGGAAGCCAATAGAGCGATTGACTATTGTATTCAACATTTTAAGGCAAACGGGTTCTTCAAAATTGAAGATGCACAAAAGTTGAAAGATGCTTTAAAATAACGGGTATATCAGGGGCCACTGCACCGTTAATATGATTCATTAACCTTAATTAACCTTGATAGCTGCTCAAATAACTATATTTTTAGTTGTATATAAGAAAACCATCCCCTACAACTAAACCTATAGCAAATGAGAAAATTACTGATGATTGTTTGTGCAGCATTGCTGACGAAAGGTGCCACTGCCCAAATTGACAGAACGGTAGAATACGATTACACGCTCCTGTATGATTATACGCTGCAACCCTCTAAAAGCGATACCCAGCGTGTTACCGAAGTAATGATGCTGCAGGTGGGTAAAACGGCCTCCAACTATATTAGTAAAAATCAATACCTCAACGATTCTACTATTACGGAAATGGCGAAAGAAGCAGACGCTACAGGTGTCATACCCAGAGGGACTACAAGGCCTTATGAGGTAAAAGTGATGTACAAAGTGTTTAAGGATAATGTTAGCCGTCAAATGTTTTTCTTTTCCCGCTTTGGCCTGCACCAGGTTTATTATCCCGATTCGTTGCCCGTATTTGACTGGACAATGCATGCTGAAGAAATGAATGTGCTGGGACATCTGTGTAAAAAGGCAACCACTTCTTTTGCCGGCCGCAACTACATTGCCTGGTATGCTACCGATATTCCGCTGAGCGATGGCCCATACAAGTTCAACGGGCTGCCCGGACTCATCCTCTCAATCTATGATACAGAGAAACATCATGTATTTACAGCCACCAGCCTGCAGTCACAAAAAAGCCAGGCAGAGCTTAAGAAATGGGAGGGTACTTTTATAACTGCTTTTGCTAACCGGAGCGAATTCAGAGATTTTACTAAAAAAATGAGAGCCGATCCCAAATTGATGTTTCAGCAGCAGTTTATCCGCATTCCGGAAGATAAACTGGAAGAAGTTGGTCAGCGGTTAAAAGAAAACTTCAAAAAGAATGACAACAGCCTGGAAGTGGAGTCTGACCTCCAGATTCAGTGAGGCCTGTTAAATAAACCTTTGCAATGCCGAAATAAAATCTGGAATGTTTCAATGAAGAGTCATTTCCTTAATCGGTTGGCTACCTCTTCTTTGTAGCTGTACCCTATCGGGATTTTTATGCTTCCTGTTTCTACTTCGGTAGCAGAGAATGCCGTGACTTTGTTTTTGTTTACGATAAAAGACTTGTGCACCCGCAAAAACCGGGAGGAGAGTTCTTTTTCCAGCTGGCTGATCCTGTATTTAATCAGCAGTTTTTTGCCATCTGCAAAATAGAGTTGTATGAAGTCTTTAAGGCTTTCGATATAGATAATATTGTCTTCGTTGATTTGATGAGTTTTAACGCCCGATTTCAGATAAATGAAATGTGGTGAAACCGGCTGGCCGTTGAGCAGGGGTAAAGGTGATTGATGACCTCGCCGGCGATAAAATTTTTCGACGGCAGCCATGAAACGTTCAAAAGTGATCGGTTTCAGCAGATAATCGACAATGTCAAAAGTATATCCGTCCAATGCGTATTCCCGGTGTGCGGTGGTAATGATTACAGCCGGCGGATTTCTCAGGATACTAAGCAGGTCAATACCCGATAGTTTCGGCATCTGGATATCGAGAAATAAGAGGTCGGCAGGATGCTCCTTCAGCATGGCGACTACTTCCAGGGCATTGGCACAGCTGCCCTGGAACCTCAATATGCCCGACTCGGCTACATGTTTTTTTAACAGTTCCAGTGCGAGCGGCTCATCATCGGCTATGATACAGGAGGCAATCATGTAAGATGCAGTTGAAGTTGAACAACAAAGGTATCGGCTGTTTGCCTGATTTTCAGCGAATACTTTTGGGGGTATAACAAATCCAGTTGTTTACGCAGGTTTTTTAAACCGATACCTTCGGCAACCGGTTCAGCAGAGTTAAAAGGATTTTCGGTAGTAAAATAGAGTTCGCCCGATGCAGCCAGTATTTCGATACGTAAGTGAAGGGTGCCGGTTGTTTTTTCTACTCCGTGTTTAAACATATTTTCAACAATCGATAATAAAAGCAACGGAGCAATGGTATATGGCCTGTCTGCCGAATAACGGTTTTCAATCACCAGGCGGTCGCCAAAACGGGTTTTTTGCAGGTTGAGATAGTTGTCCAGCAAAAGAAGCTCTTTCTCCAGCGGTACATACGTGTCATTGCACCGGTACAGCAGGTAATCCAGTATCTGTGAAAGCTTGTCTACTGTTGGTGCAGTCTGTGTTGATTGTTTTAACGCCAGCGAATAGATATTATTAAGTGTATTGAACAGAAAATGGGGATTTAACTGTGATTTCAGTGCGCTTAACTCTGCCACTACTTTTTCTTTTTCAATTTCTGTTTGCCGGCGTATCAGTTGCTGCCTTTCAATGAGCAGGTAGAATATGACGAAAGGAAAAGCCCCCGAAAGGGCTCCCATTACATAATGGCCTGCCAGTACTTTTAATTGAGTCAGTACCTGTATGGGTGTTTCCTTCTCACCATCCACCGTGCCCAGTAGTGGCTCCGTTACATAAATAACCAGCAGGCGCTGCAGCACTGCTATTATATACAGGCCAATGATAAGTTCAATCAAACCCTGCGCTATCTTCTTTTTATCAACAAAAAAAGGGATGATCCGGAAGCAAAGAAAATAGCTGCTGACGATGATAGAAAACTGGTAAGTGAAAACGATAAAGGCCCGCTCAGTCACCGAAAAATTATAAGGACCTGATTCTGCTTCGTTAAAGAAAATATTCTGGAAAAGGTAAAAGAGGTAGAGTAATATCCAGAACAATACGTGCTGTAAAGCTGATACCGGCTTTTGAAATGAACGTGTTGGCGATGAAGTTCTCATGTGCAATAAAAGTACAGAATCCTGCCTGCTCCTGCGAGCGTCGCGACAAACAGGACATAGTTGAATACCAACAAACGTTTTCCGGACATATAATGAGTAAACTCCTGTTTGTAGCCAGACAGCTCCTGTTTGACGACAGCAGGCAAAGCGGGTCATAAAAAAAGGCAGGTTTGTGAAAATAACCAACCGGAATGAAAAGGATCTATGTTCTTGTGATAGGCCTTACCCAGGCACTTACAATGGCGGGCCAGCAGCAGGATAATGAAGCGATAAAGTCGCTGCTCAGCACATTTACGACAGCAATCAGGACCCGCGACAGCGTCACCATGTTTTCTCTTTTTGCAGATGTGCCGGTGACCTGGGTGGGGGCCTGGCAGCCTGCTACCCTGCAGGCAAGAGCCTCCAATGTGAAAGCACCTGGCCTCCGTGTATCGGATTATAAGACATGGTTCAGGACGGTGATGGCAGACGGGTATAAAGAGGAGTTATTCAGCAACCCGGTGATCGTGCAGGATGGAACGATCGGCAGTGTCACTTTTGATTACAGCTTTTGGGTAAACCATAAAAAGGGAAACTGGGGCAAAGAAAGCTGGGGCCTGGTAAAGATCGATGGTAAATGGAAAATAGTGAGTGTGATTTTTTCGATGGAACTGGAGCGGTACCGCCAGCAACCGGAACAATATACGGATGCAACACCAAAACTGCACCCGGGTATTGAGCAGTACCTGCAGTCATTTATAGATACAGCCGACTACCGGGGTGTAGTACTGGTTGCCAAAGGCGACTCCGTGCTGCACCATGGCGCCTATGGATTATTTGATACGGAGAATAAAATTTCCAATCAACTCAAAACCCAGTTTCTTATAGGGTCACTTACAAAATCGTTTACTGCCGTAGCGATTATGCAGCTGGTGGAAGCCGGAAAGATTGATTTACACGCGCCGCTTCAGCAATATATTCCGGGGCTATCGGCCAAACTCGCGAAAGGACTAACCGTACATCATCTGCTCAAACAGCAGTCGGGTCTGCCCGTTTTTATTGAAGATATTACTCCGGTAGATATCATGGATATCAGCCCTGCCGAATTGCTGGCCGAAATAAACCGGTCTGAGCGGCATTTTGAGCCGGGTAAGAAACACGAATATTCCAATATCAATTACAACCTGCTGGCCATGGTAATTGAACATACGAGCGGGATGAACTATGCGCAGTACCTGCAGGAAAAAATCTTTATCCCGCTGCGTATGACAGGTTCGGGCAACGAGCGCCTGATAAATATACCCGACAACAGGGCAATCGGTTATCGCACTATAAACGGCGTAAAGCGGAGAGTACAGAATGTAACGGCTTATGCGCTTGGCACAGGTGATATTTATTCTACCGCGGAAGATCTGTTAAAATGGAGTAAGGCGCTGCATCGGGGCAATCTTCTGTCTGAAAAGAGCAAGGCATTACTTTTTGACGGAGGTCCTGGAGATTGGGGCTATTACGGCTACGGATTCCGTATACAACCCTACGAGCGCGCGCAAAGCTCCGGCCCGGCCGGCACACTCATCAGGCATGGGGGTACTATGAATGGTTTTATTTCCAATTATCATTATTACAAGGAAGATGACCTCACCATCATTCTCCTGAGCAATTTCCGCAATACACCCATCCGGGCGCTTACTTACCGGGTCAAGGAGATTGCACTCAATGCAGGTCAACCCGCGCGAAAAAAGAAATATGCAGATGAATAACAGATTTTTTATAAAATGTATAAAGATAACCAGCATGAAAAAATGTCTTTCCCTCCTCATCCTGTTAATGGCAGTAACATCATTGTACGCTCAGCCCGCCGGGCTGTCGGATAAAAAACAGATCGAAAATGTACTGCAATCATTTATGGATTGCATTGAGAAAAAGGATACTACCCGTTTTTTGCAATTATTCTACAGCGGACCTGTGCAGTGGGTTGGTACTATTAAACCAGCCAGCTACGCCAGCGAGCTGAAAGAGGACCCCAAAGCCAACGATTTTTTTACAGGCAATCAGCGGGCGTTTATCCGGAGTGTGAGCGGAAAGGATAATTGCGCCGA
Organism: Chitinophagaceae bacterium; assembly: GCA_017998385.1. Taxonomy (GTDB): domain Bacteria; phylum Bacteroidota; class Bacteroidia; order Chitinophagales; family Chitinophagaceae; genus CAYMZZ01. Next base: position 13,472 of record JAGODE010000012.1, read on the forward strand.
ACGGTTTTATAATATCCATATTCATGAAGACGGAAGTGTCGCCATGGTGACGTTTGACTATAGTTTTTGGAAAAATGGTGAAAAACAAAACTGGGGCCAGGAAAGCTGGGGTTTGATAAAAACCAAAGGACAATGGAAGATCACCAGTGTTATTTTTTCTATCGAAATGGAAAATGTGCTGTCAGAGCCGGCAAGATAAGGGTAAGCACCTTGAGACATATGACTGCGGAAAGACGGGTAAGATTTGCAGCGCTGCAGTCGGGTAAAAGATTGCTATAACCTCGGTAACCACATCCTCATGGTAGCACCAAATGAACCCGCAGCCATGCCGAGCGTGAGCAGCAACAGCAGCAATGCAAATGACCATTTTTGAACGGGTACTGCCGATGAGCGGGTTTTAAAATATAAATAGACAATCAGCTGCGGAAAGACATATACAAATATGGCCAGAAAATCGAGGAATGGTCCCCGGAAACTTTTGGGATCAAAGCCAACCGGTGCCTGGTGAATGAGCATCCATAGCATAAAGAACACGCGAAACATCCATACGCCCATCATGGCTACAAACAGGTGTACAGCCCATTGATTGTGTTGTTTTATTTTTCGCTGCATGGCATACCGGACGGTAAAGAAGGCTGTGGTGAGTATGATGAGTGCGTTGATGCTGATAGTAACCGCGGTAAAGGGTCCGCCGATTGCTCCTCTGTACAGGATGAGGGCCAGGCCCGACAGGCCCATCAGGAATGCAGTAAAAATATAAATGCGCCCACTGATGCGGTGAAACCGGGGTGTACGGATGCGTACCTGGTTGATCAGTTGCAAGGGCCCCAGTATGGTCACCACTGCTGCCAGGGCTACATGTATAGCAAAGGTGCCATTTCCCATTGAGTCGCCTTTCACATAAAAATGAGCATTAACCAGGTTCCACTTTTCGTAGTTGGCCTGCGCTATTGACCCCCAGTAGAGCAGAATAACATAGGTGGCAAACAGCAGTTGTCCAAAAAAGCTGACAATAAACCAGGCGCGGGTAGTGTTTCTAAAAGCCTTACTGGCAGTCCGGAGATGATTATGTTGCATAATGCGGCGGAAAATGTGAAGGTAGCAGCAGCATTATGAAGCCAGCTTAACATTTGTTAAGAATTAAGCTCCCGCCTGATACGGCTAAGGCTTTCGGGTTTGATGCCCAGGTAAGAAGCAATGTACTTGAGTGGCACATGCTGTATAATTGCAGAACTGGTTTTTACGAATTTCAGGTATCGCTGTTCTGCGGTGAGTGTAGCCAGATCATTCATGCGCTCCAGGTATTGTTCCTGTACCTGGTGAAACAATTTGATGGTATAATCTTTTTGGGTAAAGCTCGTCTGTACCGTTCTGTCGGCATCAGCCTTTGAAATGCGCAGTAGCTCGCAGTCGGTAATGCACTGCAGATATTCATTCGATTTGGTCTGGTTCACATAGTGATAGTAGGAGGTAAAGAAACGTGGCCCATTATTTAAATCAACCGTTACTTCTTCTCCTTTATCATTGATATGAAATTTGCGCATGAACCCGGATACGATAAAGTTGTGATGGGTGTGGATCTTTTCTGCCTCTTCAAGCATGGTATCACGGGGTACAAAGAGTGGTTTAAAGGTTTGCCGGCATTGCTCGCGATCGTGTTCCGGCAGCTCAATGATCTGTTCTATATAAGTAAAAAGCGTATTGTAGTAGTGAAGCATGCTTATTTTATTGATGCGACCTGTAGTGAGCCGTTGTTTCGGCAATTTACAGAAAGCTCCCAGCCGGGCAAATAAAGGAAGGTAAACTGACCGGGCAGAAAAATGGCGGATCAGGGATTGGCTGATTGCTGTTGCTGCTGCTCTTTCAATTCCTGATATTGATACAGCGTGTCTTCAACGGCACCAGCCGGCTCGCGGCTTTTGACCGGGGAAGGGAAAAATGTTTTTCTTCCCGCTATGAGCACACAGACCGGTAGCAAAACTGCCAGCGTTATAGCAGCCGGGTGAGTCCAGAAACTCTTTTTCTTTTCTGCAAGGGCAGGTACGGGCTCTTCCTCTGCCGGCGGATGTGTAGCAATGCTGATTTTCTCTTTCTCTTCTGCTTCTGTGATGTTATCGGCTGGTGTCACCGAAGCGTTTAACAGGTAACCTTTTTTAGGAATAGTACGTATACGGTCTTTGGCCACATCGTCCAGCATTTTCCGAAGAAAGGAAATGGCCTGTGTGAGTCCATCTTCGCCGCCGCCATAGTCATTCCAGATATCCCGGATGATCTGCTCGCGGCTTACCAACTGCCCGGCATGAGTGGCCAGTAAAAAAAGCAACTTCATCAGTCTTGGTTCCAGGCGGGTTGTAGTATGGCTGCTGAGATCGGTAAGCAGATGCGTATCTGCCTGTATACGAAACCGGTTATCAATCACTAATTCCTTCGTTTCCATTGAAACAAATCTACTTAAATACCAGCGGCAGGCAAGGTTTTCCGGTCAGTTTAAACCTATTCTAAAGGTTTTCTAAACCTTTTCCATGCAGGGCGACAGGCCTGCACAGGCGACTTTTGGAGAAACTATTGCCATGAAAAAAATACTACCCCTGTTGTTCCTTTTTTTTACACAGTCTGATCCCCTGGCCGGTCAGCCTGACCCTGCCAGCAATATCCGGCTCAGCATGCGGTATTATCAGGAAGAAGGGGAGCGCTATCTGGGAGTAAGCCCGGAACTGATCAGCTCAGGACGGGATGCGCTTTCGCGGGCTATGCAAAAATACCCCCGGCGTTTCCGGTACGTGCTCATGAATAAAGCCAGGTTTCAGGGTATCTATGAAAAATATTATCCCGATACAATCATGATCAACCGCCTGTTTACCGACAGCCTGCGTATGGATGTTTCGTTTATGCGGGTATTTGGTCTGCTGAGCGCACCTTTTACAGCCGGGAAAAAACCGGTTATACATTTTAGCCGGCAGCAACTGATGACAGTAGCGGCAAGATTTTTCTACTGTCAGGCTGTACGCCCCGATTCAGGTATTGCGTCTACTATCTGTGTCGGACGTAATGGATTGGATGAACTCAGCTCATTTCCGGATCAGTCATTGCTGGAGGCCTTTTGTTTCGAGGCCATTTTTGAAAAATACTATCCTTCTCCCGGCGTGAAGCGCCTCTTCATCAACCGGTTTCTGTCCTTCATTGAAGAAGGAAGGCGCAGGTATATTCACCTGTTTGTTAACCAGGATATTTATCTGAAAAGCGTGCGGGAATATTGCTTCAAAAAAATGGAACAGGACGATGCACTGGCCTCGGCCCTGCTGGAGTATTATGAAGTCAATGAAAACAACCTGGCCTTTGTGATTGAAAAATGAAATCACCCGCCTGCTTTCGATAAAGCAAATAGTTATTCATCGTCTCTTGCCAGGCAGGGGGCAATAAATTTCAACTCATCCGGATTAAACGTGCGTTTCTCTAAAAGCACGTTGAAGCTGTATTTGTCTGAAGCCTCACCGGAGCGATTGTCGACACAACTCATGTTGTAGCTATAATCACCAATAACAAAGACGAGCCGGAAATACATGCCCTGTTTTAATGAGAAACTGTAAACATTATCTTTTACTTTTTTGGCCATGATCTTACTCGTTTCCCATTTTTCTTCCGGCCCCTCGAGCACATAATGGATAGTGAGTTTCTGATCGGCAGCGAGCCCTTTTGTGACATGTGCCGGCAAAAATAAGCTGGCTTCTACGGGGGTGCCGGCTGATTGCGAAAATGCAAAACCGGGGGCAAGAAATAAAATAAACAGGATGAGGCGTTTCATAAACGACGTGTTGCAGGTAATGGTTGATTAATTCTTACAAGATAATCACTGGCCGCAGATATTGCAATGGGCGGGCTGTTATTTATGAATGGCTGGCCAATAACGCCGGGCCTTTTAAAATCTGATAACGGTTTGGCGGGAATCGGGACTGCGAACAAGCTTAAAAACACGCAATCGTTTGTGGCTATCGGTTACCTCTTAATGCACTAATCTTGTGCAGTATTTACTTTTATAATTACTGAATTTTAATGCGTGTAATGAAAAAGATATTAGTGGCGCTGGCCGGCCTTTTCTGCTTTGTAAGTGTATACGGTCAAACAGGTAAACATGTTTTCAGTTTGGGCAAAAAGGATTTTCTGCTTGACGGGAAACCTTTTCAAATCATCAGCGGCGAAATGCATCCGGCCCGTATTCCGCGGGAGTACTGGCGGCATCGTATACAAATGGCCAAAGCTATGGGCTGCAATACCATTGCTGCCTATTTTATGTGGAATTATCACGAGACGGCACCAGGTGTATTTGATTTTAAAACAGGCAACAAAGATGTAGCTGCATTTATCCGCACCTGCCAGGAAGAAGGGATGTGGGTATTGTTTCGCCCCGGGCCATATGTATGTGCAGAATGGGATTTTGGTGGATTGCCCACCCGATTGCTGAAGATCCCGGATATTAAGCTGCGTTGTCGTGATCCGCGGTATATGAAAGCGGTGGCCGATTATGTAAAAGCTATTTCGGCCCAGGTAAGAAACCTCCAATGCAACAATGGCGGTCCCATCCTGATGGTGCAGGTAGAGAATGAATATGGCAGTTATGGCAATGATAAAACCTATCTCGAAGAGTTGCGTGATATGTGGGTAAAGAATGGCATTATTGTACCATTCTACACTGCAGATGGTGCTACTCCTTATATGCTGGAAGCGGGCAATATTGATGGAGCGGCCATTGGCCTCGACAGCGGTGGAAATGATGGCGACTTTGCACAGGCTGCCAAACGTAATCCCAATGTACCGTCTTTCAGCAGTGAAACCTATCCCGGTTGGCTCACACACTGGGGAGAGAAATATGCCAAACCCGATACGGCCGATCTCAAAAAAGAAATCACTTATTTGCTGGAGAACAAAAAGTCATTCAATTTCTATGTGATTCATGGCGGTACCAATTTTGGTTTTACGGCCGGGGCCAATGCATTTACACCTACCCAGTACCAGCCCGATATTACAAGCTACGATTATGATGCGCCCATCAACGAGCAGGGGCAGCCTACGCCTAAATATTTTATGCTGCGTACACTTATTTCGCAATACGTTTCCTATCCGCTTCCCGACCTGCCACAACCAGTGAAAACAATTTCGATACCTGCCATTTCTCTGCAGCCTTTTACCAGCATCTGGCAAAACCTGCCCAGGCCGGTATATGCTCCGCAACCCAAAACCATGGAAGACCTGGATCAGAATCAGGGACTCTTATTGTACCGTACTAAGCTAATCGGGCATAAAAGCGGAAAGCTGAAAATATGGGAGCCGCATGATTATGCGCTGGTATTCCTCAACGGAAAATTTATCGACACCGTTTATCGCGATGGAGGTAAATGGGAAGTCAACCTGCCTCAAACAGCTATAAAGGACCCTGTGCTCGACATCCTGGTTGAAGGCATGGGGCATATCAATTTTGCACAGTTCATGATTGACCGCAAAGGCATTACAGACCGCGTTACGCTCAATGGAATGACACTCATGAACTGGGAAATATATAAGCTGCCAATTGATGAGAAAATGATCAAAGCGCTGCGTCCGGCAACACAACCGGAGACGCCTAATAGCAATGGCCGTTTTTTCAAAGGCAGTTTTACATTGACAGAAACCGGCGATACCTATTTTGACCTCAGCGGCTACAGCAAGGGTGTTGTATACATCAACGGACATAACCTGGGCCGCTACTGGAGCCTGGGTCCCCAATACCGGTTGTATTGTCCGGCTTCCTGCCTCAGAAAAGGGACGAATGAGATCGTGGTCTTTGATCTGCATCAGGAAAACCCGGCGCAGATTGCAGGAGTTACCACGCTGGAGTAAAGCTGATAGATTTTACGGCTACATTTGTAATCAATTGAACCTATCTGCTGATGTTTACCCGTTTTTTATTATCCGCACTTTTTTTGATGCTATTTTTTTCGGCAGATCTGATGGTTCAACATACTGGGACTGATTTTGGGTAAACGCTGTTACCCGGGATACACGTGAAAGGTGGTCCAGGTTAAGTGGCTGGAGATTTCAAGCATACAATACCCTTTTTCCTCTATACCTTTTGCCTTCAACCTCCCCTGAACAGGGGATATTATAAATAGCCTGTCCGGCTTTGTTTGTAAAATGAAGCGGATAGGCTTATTTTACTGTATGAGATGGATAAGCCTGTTTATGGCAGCCCTTTGCACAGCCGCAGCTTTGCGGGCGCAGCAAAACCCGATCGACAGCCTGAAAAAAGAACTGACAAAACAGGGGCTGCCCGATACATCACGAGCATTGACCATGATGCGCCTGGCTATACAATACGAAACCGTTGATACGTCTCTTTCTGCCAGGTACTATGAGGATGCATTGCGCTTTTCGGCAAAGAAAAAATTTGATTACATCACGGCACTTGTTTTCCAGAATCAATCGTACCTGTATCGGGCAGGCGGCGATTACGAAAGAGCTGGTCTGAGTTTTGACTCCGCGCTGCTGTTTCTTGCACGCACCGACCATCCCAATAAAGAATTACTGACGGCAAAGGTATATGGCGCCAACTCTTCACTCGAGCGCTTTAAGGGGAAATATAAAACGGCCATCGAATATTCGATGAATGCGGTGCGCCTCTATAATAAACTCGGCAAGCCTGATCTCGAGCTGAATCAGCTCATCGATATATCTTCTATTTACAAAGAGATGTATGAGTTTGTAAAAGAAGAAGAATGTGCCCGGAAAGCACTGGATATAGCCCGGAAACTAAATACTGCGACCGCTTATTTCCGCGGTTATTATGCAGTTGCGCTCGCACTCACCATGCAAAACAGGTATAAAGAAGCGGAGGCCTATATCGATTCTTCGGGAAAATATTACTCACCTGCCGATAGTGAATCATCGCTGACCAGCTACCACCTCGTAGCGGGACTCATTTTCATGAATCTCGACAAACTTGATAACGCCAATGAGCATTTCCGGAAAACAGCCGAACTGGCCGAAAAGAATAAGAATATCTTCGGCAGGATACAGGCCAACCTTCAGCTGGCGCGAGTATTAACCCTTCAGAAAAAATATGACCAGGCAGAACAAATACTCCTGGCAGCCGAAAAAGAGATTGCTCAGACAACGGGTAAAGTACATCTTGAGATTTTACTGGACTATCAAAGCCGGTTGTATGAGGCCTGGGGCGATTATAAAAGAGCATTGCGGTATTACAAAGAGTTTAAAGAAATAACAGATTCGGCATCGAGTGAGCAGAATAAACAATATGCCAGCCGGCTCGAAGTCGAGTATGAGACAGCCAAAAAGGAAGCGCAGATCAATTTGCAACAGGCCTCTATCAAGCAGAAAAACACACTCAATTATATCCTGATCGGAAGCGCAGGAGCTTTACTGATCATTTCCCTGCTTTCTTACCGCAACTATCGTAATAAGCAAAAACTGCAGCAGCAACGGATCAGCGAGCTCGAAAAAGAAAAGCAATTGCTGGCTACGCAGGCCTTGCTCAAGGGCCAGGAAGATGAGCGCAGCCGGCTGGCCCGCGATCTGCATGATGGGTTAGGCGGACTGCTGAGTGGCGTCAAACTGCAGCTGGGTGCTATGAAAGGAAATCTGGTAATGACTGAAGACAGTGCCCGGGTATTCAATAATGCGCTCAATAAACTGGATGAATCTATCAGCGAAATGCGGCGGGTAGCACATAATATGATGCCGGAGGCGTTACTGAATCTCGGTTTGTCGCAGGCTTTGCAGGACTATTGCGATGGTCTTTCCGAATCGCAGCAGTTTGTGATCAATTGCCAGCTGTATGGACTCGACCAGCGAATGAGCCCGTCATCCGAAGTGGTGGTGTACCGCATCGTTCAGGAATTGCTCAACAATGCTGTGAAACATGCCGGGGCCACTACGATCCTGGCACAGGTAATGCGGCAGGATAACCGGCTTACCATCACTGTAGAAGACAATGGGAAAGGCTTTGATAAAGAGCAGGTGGATGCGATGAAAACGGCCGGACTCAGAAATATTCAATCACGGGTACACTATCTTCGGGGGCAGATGGATATTCAGTCTGCGCCCGGCAGAGGAACCTCTGTTCATATCGAATGCACAATCGAAAAAGATGTATAAAATAAAAGTTCTGGTAGTCGACGATCACCCCATGGTACTGGAAGGAATGCGTTCGATGCTGTCGCAGATTAGTTTTGTGGAACTCACCGGTGTGGCTGCCGATGCATTTGAGGCCATAGGGAAAATACAACAGCATCCGCCACAAATTGTACTTACCGATATTAATATGCCGGAAGTAAGCGGCATTGAACTCACGGAGAAGATAAAAAAAGAATTTCCTGAGGTGAAGGTGGTGGCCATGAGCACATTCAGAGAGCGCAGCTATATCTCGCAGATGATAAAGAATGGTGCTTCGGGCTACCTTATAAAAAGTGCCTCACGCGAAGAAATCGAAGAAGCATTACTTTCTGTACATGAGGGTAAATTGTATATGAATCTTGATGTCAGTATGGCCGGGATAGATATACAGGATATGGCAAATATACCCGTGCTGAGCCGAAGAGAAGCGGAAGTGTTGCAGCTGATTTCAGACGGACTGACCAATCCACAGATAGCCGAAAAACTCTTTATCAGCCTGCATACCGTTGATAGCCATCGCAAAAATCTGCTTACCAAATTTGGGGTAAACAATACAGCTTCTCTTATTAAAATGGCCGCAAAGAATAATCTTATATAAGTGAATGAAGCATATGCGCCAGCGCTACAGCCTGGTTATGCTCCTCATCTTTGGCTCCATACAGGAGTGTGATGTTCCTGTGTTTCCTTACCAGGTCAATAAGTTCTGCCAATGCGGGTGATCCTTTTAGCTCTGCACGATATTTCCTGGTAAAATCAGGCCACTTCTCTGCTTCATGATTGAACCATTTTCTTAATTCAGCAGAAGGGGCTACTTCTTTGAGCCACAGGTTTATTCTTTCATCTTCTTTACGGATGCCACGTGGCCATAGCCGATCGACCAGTATACCAAAGCCATCACTTTTGCTGTGTGTCTCGTAAACCCGTTTGATGTTGATAGAATACTGACTCATTTTTTCTGGGTGATGATAAATAATGATGCCAAAGCAGCATTGTAGCCGCCGATTTATGTGGATGCCATTTGCTGGTAATGGCGATAAGTTTTTCGTGCGAAGTGTCTTTAGGTAATTTCTTGATACGCTTCAACGCATTGATGGCTGCCAGATCGCCCATGGGAAAGATGTTGGCCCTTTGCAGCACAAACAGCAGGTAAATGTCTGCTGTCCAGTTGCCAATACCCTTGAGTGCAACCAGTTTCTTTCTTACGGCAGCATCGTCAAGCGTCGTCAACTCGTGCAGGTTGAGTGTTCCTTCTGCCAGTGCTTTGGCCAGTCCGCGGGTATAGCTCGTTTTTTGACGGCTAAAATAGCAGCTTCTGAGTTCCTCATCGGTCAGCAATAAAAAACTTTCTGGTGTCACTTCCTGCAAACGTTCTTTCAGTTTGTTTAAAGCAGCCAGTGCAGAGGCCAGCGAAACCTGCTGCTCGAGTATAATATGTACCAGCGACTCAAAAGTATTCGGACGGTTCCAGAGTGGCGGGTAGCCATGTTCGCGTATTATTTGCGACAACTCCTTATCGCGGGTGGCAAGCCCGTCACATAACTGATAAAAATTTTCGCTGGTAAGTTGCAGGGTCATAACAGGCGCGGGTTGGGCACAATGGCTTATCAAAGTTATCGCCTTTGAGAGTATTTACCGTTGTATCTTTAATAGTGATTTAATCAGATTATCAACACTTCTGTATTGTTGAAGGACACTCGATTGATCTAATTATTGCGGTTAATGATCTACCAAACTTATTCTGCAGCTACTGAGCTGACCTCTTTTGTAAAATGCTACTGGGTGCTGGAAAGCCCGGCAGAGCAAACACCCGTGCGGCAACGAATAGTACCGGATGGCTGTATGGAGATGATCTTTCATTATGGCGACCCGTATAAACAGCATCTGTCCGCAGACGAATGTATCATTCAACCCCGTTGTTTCGTTTTTGGCCAGATTACCGATACACTTGAAATAGAGCCTACCGGCAGCTCCGGAATTTTTTCTGTTCGCTTTCACCCCGATGGCTTTTTGCCTTTTGCTTCTATGCCTATCAGGGATATGGACAATAAAGCCGTTTCGCTTCAGCAACTGTATGGTGAGCAGGGACTGGAACTGGAAAATGCCGTGCTGGAGGCCCCTTCTGCCGAATTAAGGATAGCGTTGGTAGAAGCATTTCTGCTCCGAAAACTGCAGGAGACCGAAACAGTAAATAATATTATCAAGTCAACGATAGATACGATATTAACAGCCAATGGCCAGCTTTCGGTCAACGAATTGTCGGCCCGGCTGAAAGTCAATCGGCGTCAACTGGAGCGCAATTTTGCGGAAGCGGTTGGACTTAGTCCCAAACAACTTTCCCGGATTATCCGGCTGCAGGCAACACTCCGGCTGCTGCTTACTAACCAGTTTACCAGTCTTACCGCCCTGGCTTACGAGGGCAATTATTATGATCAGGCTCATTTTATAAAAGATTTCAGGGAGTTTACCGGGCATACACCCAGGGAGTTTTATGGCGACCATCTGAAATTTTCTTCTCTTTTCATTGGTACCGATTAGCCCTGTCGCATTTTTACAATTTTGCCGGCCGGCCATACTGTTATTTTGCCCTAAAGCACAAAAAAATGAATAATCTGATCAACTGGTTTGAAATACCGGCAACCGATTTTAAACGGGCAGTAACATTTTACACAGCGGCTCTTGGCACAACTATTCAGGAAACGGAAATGTTTGGCACTAAGATGGGTTTCTTCCCGTCAGATGGCAGGAATGTATCCGGAGCCATAGTACAGGGAAGCGATTATATGCCATCTGCAGAAGGTGTGCTGGCCTACCTCAATGGCGGCAGCGATCTGCAGCAGGTTTTAGAAAAAGTGGCAGTGGCAGGAGGTACGGTCGTCGTTCCCAAAACGCAGATCAGCCCCGAAATGGGTTATTTTGGTATGTTTATAGATACAGAAGGAAACAAAATGGCTGTTCACTCCATGCATTAATACTATGAAAAAAACAACCGTCATCGTTGCCATTATAGCTATACTGATGTTCTGCAGCTGGACAGGTCATTTTAATAATGATATTAAAAAAGCCGGCTGGTTAATTGGTACCTGGGAAAATAAAACACAGCGGGGCTCACTTTTTGAAACATGGATACCCGTAAACGAAAATGAATTTTCGGGCAAAAGTTATATGGTGAAAGATAAGGACACTATGGTATTTGAAACTATCCGGTTGCTGCAGGAAAAAGAACAGCTGTTTTATATCCCTGTGGTCAGCAACCAGAATGGGGGCCTGCCTGTTCGTTTTGCCCTGAAATCTATTTCAGAGAATTCGCTGGTATTTGAGAACCCGGCTCATGATTTTCCCCAGCTCATTTCCTATACCCGCATTACCTCCGACTCTTTGCTGGCAGAGATATCCGGCACCAGGAATGGTCAGCCCAGGTCACAGCGTTTTCCGATGAAGAAAGTTAAATAGCCGCATGGCCTGTTCAATGTCTTTTGTATATTTATGAAGGAGCGTTTAGTTGTAGCAGCTCCTTCATAATTTCTTGTATTGGCTATAAATGAGAAAAACAGGTACTGGCTCTTGCTTCCGGTTTGGGGAACCATACTGTTTGCAGCATTATATTTATTGGCCGCCTGTTTTTACCCCGGCGGTTCACAGGCCGATGCAGATGCACGGGGATTTAGCTGGGTAAACAACTACTGGTGTAATCTGCTCAATGAAAAGGCCATCAACGGGCAATCCAATGCTGCACGGCCCGTTGCACTTCTTGCCATGATCGTATTGGGCATTACCCTTTCTGCATTCTGGTTCTTGTTTGCTGGCAGCATCCGTGCCGGCAAAGTGCTGAAGTATATGATTGGTGTTTCGGGGGTATTGTCGATGGCTGGCATGTTCCTTTTATTTACCGCAACCGATCACGACCTGGTTATCAATATGTCTTCCGCCCTGGGCCTCCTGGCAGTGATCGGTACGCTTATGGGACTGTATGCCAGGAAATGGTTGGGATTGTTTAGCTGGGGAATGGTGAACCTGCTGCTGGTAGCGGTTAATAACTATGTCTATTATAATGAGGAGTTGCTTTTTTGTTTACCCGTTATTCAGAAAATAACTTTTGCTGCTTTCCTGGCCTGGATATGTTCGATCTCCTTCCGTTTGTATAGCAAAGGCAATAACGAATGAGCAGGGAAGTTTATTTACTGCCGTATATTTATATCAGTAAAAGCAGTATTTAAAGATGCATGCAATCATTTTCGATATGGATGGGGTTATTATTGACTCCGAAAAATTCTGGCAGCAGGCCGAAGAAGAAGTGTTTTCATCGCTGGGAGTCACGGTCACCCAGGAATTTTCTGCACAGACCAAAAGCATGACCACCGAAGAGGTCGCCCGGTTTTGGTACGAAAAATACCCCTGGCAAAGCGCCGGATTACAGCAGGCAGAACAAATGGTTGTGACAAGGGTAATAGAACTTATAGAGCAGCAGGATTGCGCTATTGAAGGAGTAAAGGCATTTATTGAACGGCACAGACAAAAAGGGTTTAAAATAGGATTAGCTACCAACTCGCCACAGCGTATAATACCTATTGTGCTAAATAAACTGGGGATAACACATCTGTTTGATGCTGTTTCATCGGCAGAATTTGAAGAAAAAGGGAAACCTGACCCGGCCGTATATACAACTACTGCAGCGAAGCTGAATGTAAAACCAGCACAGTGCTTTGCCATTGAAGATTCTCACTCCGGTATGCTTGCTGCTAAGAATGCAGGCATGACAGTGCTTGCTTTTACCAATGCAGGTAACATTGATGCTCCGCTGGCCAGCTATAAAATCACCAGCTTCGGAACGCATACTATTGAAATCCACCAGGCCTCATAGTATACACAAAAAAGTCAGCCACTTTTTACGGTGACTGACTGCGCTATTAACGATACGGGTACCCGTCATACATTATTGGGCGGGTAAGAAGGAACGCCACCCATAACATAGGCAACCTGTTGTTGCAATGGGATCGTACCGCTGGGAGCAGGGGGGCCAAAGGTTACGATCACAGCACCGGCCTGCGATTTGGTATCTACATTCTGCACACTGTAGCTGCCCGACGCCGAGCCCAGTGTAAATAAACCAAACAGGTCTACTTTGGCAGAAGCATTCACCTTGAAATCGCTGACGATGTCGTCTACATCAGATCCGGTAAAGGTGAGTTTGATGGTAGGCTGCTGGCTGATCACAAAGGTTTTGAGGCGGGAGAAAATTTTGCCCACACCAAATACATCGGCAATATTGTATTCCGATCCCTGCAGCTTATATCCGGTTACGTCTTTGCCCGTATTGGCCACCACTTCCTGCAGTATATCATTGGCATACCAGCCCTGGCTGTTATCGATCGATACAATGGAAGGGATAGATGGGAAAAGAGTTACGCCCGGATAGCTGATGTTCATCGTAAGTGCCGATGATGAGGACACATATTTCGACACATCATACGAGGCAGAGGCGTTCAGCGAAAAGTTGATTATATCGGCAATAGGAATGGAGAAACCCACACCACCGCTGATTTTCATTTCCGAAGCCGATGACCGGAAATTGGAGATCGCAATGTCAACACTTACGGAATTGCCTGCCGTATTGAGGCTGCCGATAAGCTGATTGGCAGTCGGCAGTTTATTGGGCGTGTAACCCACATAATAATTTGCCGAATCTACCTGCATGCCTCCGTTCTTGGCAGAAGGTGCAGTCACATTGGCGATAGCTGCATTGAGGTAAGCCGTAGCCGTGTAGTATTTGTTGTGCAAGGCATAACTCTCCGCGGCTATTGCCTGGTAAGCTGCAATAGCATTGCGCAGGGCATTGAGCGAAGCGGGAATGGCTGATAAACTGCCAAATTCTGAGATCATCTGGTTGAATACATCCTGGATCTTTCCGCCAAAGGGAAGCGGATTCGTGAATGTACCACCGGCATTGGTAAACTCGGTGAGCACAGAAGCGATCTGTGCCTGTGCAGCCTGATCCTGCTGATTCATGGTATTGTTGTCGGCCGATGAAAAAGAGAATGTCACCGAAGGCAATAAGCGGGCATAATAACCCGAGAAGCCTCCGCCCGTGAGTTGCAGCTGACCGTTGTCGCCAACACTCAGCAATGTATCAATGTCCTGAAGCGTTGCTTCATTCCAGTAGGCGTTAGCCCCATAAGTGATGCCGTAATTGAAACCCGCAGGATAATTGACGACCTGAAAATTACCATCCAGCTTTGTACCCAGAAAAGTACTGACTTTCTGTTGAATGGCATTAATAAATGCCTGTTGGGCAGGCGTGATGTCTGAAGCCATAAAAAAGGTTTAAAGGTTAAAAAATCGATCAGGTTATCAAGGGCGGATTGCGCGAGTTGGTCAGGCCACGTTGTACTGTGGAAATTCTGCACTCACTGCTGCTACCAGTATTGCACGCGTTGGTACAGCTGTAGTGTACTGCGTATTATCCCTGGTCCAGACTACCTGCACCCCCCATGTGGGATGAGCCAGGTTGAGATCCTCACAAACGGCCCTGGCGGCCAGCATACCCGGACCTGTGTCGGGTTTGTTGCCGTAAACACTTACTGTTGGCATAAGAGAAGGTTTAAGTTTTACGCCTACTCTGTTATAGCTTTTCGGCATCCGCTTTTTTTGTTCAGAAGCTTCTTGAAACAGCCCCAAAGTAAAAGCCATGCGCCGGCTATGGTCAGGTAGAAGTACCGGAAAATAAAATCAGGTAATAACACCGGTACCTGTTTTATGGCAACAGCCACAGCATGATTTTTTGCGAAGCCAGGTGCATATCCTAATGATGGCTGCCCGTATGTGTTGTGTATATAACTTAAAAGCCGATCCTGCCACCCGTAAAATCCTACACTCAAACAGAGAGGCAACAGTGGTCGGATAAATCCTTACAGCCTTCAGGAAAGTCAACCAGAAACAACGGCGAAAAATAAATTCTCCGAAAAAAATAGGAATACTCCTAATTGGTTAGTAGATTTGACCAAAACCTGCCAA
The DNA here is from genome assembly GCA_017998385.1 of Chitinophagaceae bacterium. Classification (GTDB taxonomy): domain Bacteria; phylum Bacteroidota; class Bacteroidia; order Chitinophagales; family Chitinophagaceae; genus CAYMZZ01. The sequence continues at coordinate 28,643 of JAGODE010000012.1, forward strand.
AAATGACCAAACTGGCCAAACGCGAAGAGCAGATCATGCAGGCTTTCTGGACTGCCGGTAAAGCTTTTATCCGGGATATTATTCCGCATCTGCCTGATCCTAAACCGCATTACAACTCGGTTGCCACCATGGTCAAAATACTCAAAGAAAAGGGATTTCTGACCCATGAAACGGTGGGCAATATGCATTGCTACAGTCCGCTTATAAGTAAAGAAGCCTACCAGGACGAAGCCATGAAAGATATACTGAGCCAGTATTTTGATAACTCCTATTCCAAAATGCTTACCTATTTCACGAAATCCAACAAAATTTCGGAACAGGAGCTGAAGGATATACTGAAGCTGATCAAAAGCGATAAGAAATGATCGCCTATCTGCTACAGGTAGCTGCCCTGATTGCTGTGGGCTGGTTGTTATATACAGCACTGCTGCGCCGTGAAACATTTTTTGCGGTCAACAGATTCCTGTTGCTGCTGCTCCTGTTTATTGCCTTTGCAGCGCCATTACTCATTATACCCAGGCAGTTTTCGGTACGGGCATTTTTTCAGAATGAAATACTTCATTCAACAACAGAGAGCTCTCCTGTAGCAGGAAGTACCCCGGTTAGCCACGTAAGCGCACAGAGCAGTAAAGAACATTTCGGCGTACAACCTGCCGAATCGCGTAAGTGGATGGAATGGCTTTTGCTGGCCTACTGGACTGGAGTGGCAATACTCACTGTCAACTTCCTGATACAACTGGCCACCATTGTTTACAAGCGCTGGAAATTACCTGCCATCCGCGATGGTCGTGTTGTTATTCTTGAGGAAAAGGGCAATCAGTCGCCGGGATCATTCTGGAATCTCATACTTATTAATCCAGAACGGTATGAGTGGGATGTATATGAGCAGATTCTGGCACATGAAAAAATACATGTACAAAAGAAGCACAGTATTGACCTGATGCTGGCAGAACTGCTGGTCGTCTTTCAGTGGTTTAATCCTTTTGCCTGGCTCTTGCATCGTTCTATTGAGGCTAATCTCGAATTTCAGACGGATAGCAACCTGCTGCAGGCGGGTAAGGTAGAGCCGGCAGTTTATCAGCTCAATTTATTGAAGGTAGCTGCTCCCAATCAGCTGCTTCGTATTCAGTCGGCTTATAATCAATCATTGCTGCAGCAACGTATCCGGATGATGAACAGGCGAAGATCTAACCTGCACAGTTCGTGGAAATACCTGGCACTGGCACCCCTATTGTTGCTGACTCTGTCGGTGGTAAACCATCCGGCCCATATGGAATGGAAGAATGACGAATTGGATAGCAGTATTAGTACAGTACCGATCGAAAAGGAATCACCGGTACAGGATGAGCTGATACAGAAACTACCGGATAGCAGTAGTACGATCAGAACCTCAAAGAAGATGGTGTTGTCTCCGGCATCCAGCGATACGATTGCTCATACACCCGTATCAGTTGCCAATCCGGACAGCAGTAGCCAGGCACCAGCAATGATCTTGCCACAGGAAACAGAAAAGCCGCAGGTAGCCGGCGATGAAAAGAAAACAACATCGCCGCCAGTCACAACAGATCTGTATACAGGCTATTCGCTCAGCGATATCAATAAACTGAAAAAGGCTGGCATCAGTACAGCCGTATTAAGTGGCTATGCGGGTGTGGGCTGGAAAAATGTTCCGGCCGATGAGCTGATCAGACTTTATAAAGCCAATGTCAGCGCTGCCATCATCCAGGGGTATGAAAGTATCGGCCTCATAGATCTTTCGGCAGATCGCCTGATCTGGCTAAAGGAAAGAAAGTTTTCGGCTGCACGTATCCAGGGTTATCATGGAGCGGGTCTGAAAGAGGTGTCGCTTGATTCATTGTATTACCTCGAATCGAATAGCGTATCGCCGGCTGATGTGCAGGGAATTTTGAACCTTGGATTCAGACAGGTGCCGGTGAAGCAATTTGTTGATCTGGAGCAGGCAGGGGTGAGACCCGCGTATATTCAGTCTTTTCAGCAACTGGGTTTTACCAATATGACACTGGACGAAGCTATCGGACTAAAAGAACGTGGATATAAAGCCAATGAAGTAAGCGAATTGATGAGGAACGGATTTCAACTCACCAGCCTGAGTCAATTACTCGAGACAAAGAAGAAACGAAGGAAATAATCACCTAAATAGAATAGCATGAAAATTTTTAAAACAGCACTGCTGACAGGGATTGTATTGTCCGGACTTTTTACCGGCAGTGCGCAACAGACTACCGTGTTAAAAGGAACTGTAACCGGCAGAAGCAGCAAGGCATTGTACCTCTTGCCACGCACGCAGTCTATCCGCTCAGAAAACAAAATGGAGATTCCTGTTGTAAACAACAGGTTTCAGTATACGTTGAAAGCAACGGAGCTGGAAGCCTACCAGCTCATATTTAAAGACGAACTGGATGCGGGGGCATGGCGGCCTGTTACTTTTTTTCCGGATACCACCGTTGTGGAATTCCGGTTATATGAAATGGAGAAAGCAGATAATAACGAGGTAAAGGGAGGTAGTGTCAACCGTGAATATTACAGAATGGAAAAAGAAAGGAAAGTATTATTTACTCCGGCATTTAACCGATTGGTGGGGCAGGAACGGGCGCTTAATAAAAAAGATCAGTTTTATTCTCCTGCTTATATGGAATTGAATGCACAACTCCGCAAGTTATCTGCCATAGAAGACCGGCAGCTTATTTACGAAAAAAGACATCAGTTAGAAAAGAAAGGTGAACATTTAACCGTGCAGGGTACGAAGGTAAGACAGTCGTTAGACAGCCTCAACCGTGAAGTTGCCAACTGGAAATATCTGCAGATCGATCAGGCGCCCGACCTCGCAAAGTATTACATGATTGTAGAGGATCTGCAATACCGGGCTAAAGAAGATTCAACAGTATTGCGGTTGATACAGGATTGTTATATTAAATATATAAGGAAGTTTCCTGATCATAAGTATACAAAGCTGGTAACAGATGGCCTGAGCGGACTGCTGCAGATTTATCCCGGTAAACCATTTGTAGATTTTACCGCGCCTGATCTCAATGGAAAAGAGTATCGCCTGTCGGCCATGATCGAAGGCAAAACAGCGCTTATCGATCTGTGGGGATCCTGGTGCGGACCCTGTATTGTTAAGTCCCGCCAGGTAGTGCCGCTCTATGAAAAGTATCAGTCAAAAGGATTTACAGTAGTAGGAGTGGCGCGCGAGTTTGATAATACCGATGAATTGCTGAAACGACTGAAGATAGAAAAATTCAGCTGGCTCAACCTGCTTGAACTGGATGATAAAAACGGCATTTGGAATAAATACACGGTTCCCAATGGCGGAGGTCTGACCGTGCTGGTTGATAAAGCCGGAAAAATTGTAGCAGTAGATCCAACCGCGGAGGAAATTGAACAGTACCTCAGCAAACTGCCGTAAGTGTTTTTGCTTCGGAGAAAGGAGGGTAACATTCATTCAGCCCATTAATCGAATTGGGTATTATACAGCTGATAGTACCGTCCTTTCTGCTGTAACAAATCTGCATGTGTGCCCTGTTCAATAATCTGCCCGTTTTCGAGTACAAGGATCATATCGGCATTGCGGATTGTAGATAACCGGTGAGCAATGACAAAGCTTGTGCGGCCCTGCATCAGTTTATCCATGCCGTTCTGGATGATTTGTTCAGTACGCGTATCTACGGAGCTTGTTGCTTCGTCCAGTATAAGTATGGGGGGCTGTGCCACGGTTGCCCGTGCGATGTTTAATAATTGGCGCTGGCCCTGGCTCAGATTGCCTCCATCGTTTTCGAGTAATGTCTGATAACCCTGCGGTAAACGTTTGATAAAAGAATCGGCACCGGATATGACGGCTGCATGCATTACCTCTTCGTCTGTTGCCGTAAGCCGGCCATAACGGATATTTTCCATCACGGTGCCGGTAAACAGGTGTGTGTCCTGTAATACAATGGCAAGCATCTGGCGCAGGCAGTTTCGCTTAATGTTTCTGATCTCCGTTCCGTCTATGCGGATGGATCCTGACTGAATATCATAGAAGCGGGGTAGCAGGTTCATAATGGTAGTTTTGCCTGCGCCGGTGGAACCTACCAGGGCAATCTTTTGTCCGGCCTCTGCCCGGAAGGAAATATTTTTTAACACTGCTTTGCCGGCTACATAACCGAATGTTACATCCTGGAAAGAGACCTGCCCTTTTATATCCGATAGCTCTATTGCATTGGCATTGTCTGCCTGCTCAGGAGCTTCATCGAGTATTTCAAATATCCTTTCAGCCCCGGCCAGGGCCGCCTGCAGGCTGTTGTACTGACTGGAGATTTCATTAACCGGCCGGCCAAACTGCCTCGAGTATTGAAGAAAGGCCGCCAGTCCGCCGATGTCAAGACCTTTTAACAACGATAATAATCCACCTACTGTGGCAGTGAGGGCAAAATTGATAGTATTGAGGTTTTGAATGACGGGCATCATTATACCTGCATACAATTGAGCGCGGGTGCCTTTTTCTCTCAGTTCATTATTCAGTACTTCAAACTCGCGGCTAGCCATCTCTTCATGGCCAAAAACTTTTATTACTTTCTGTCCCGAAATCATTTCTTCCGCATAACCATTTACATTGCCCAATGCCGTCTGCTGGGCAATAAAGAATAGTTTACTTTTCTTAATGATTCTTCCTGCTACCCAAAGCATAAAAGGAACCACCACCAGGGTTACGAGCGATAAAAGCGGGCTGATATACAACATCAGTGTAAAAATACCTGTGAGGGTAATGGCGCTTGTAAAGAGTTGTGAAATGCTTGTGTTCAAAGCATCGCTCACCGTGTCTACATCGTTGGTAAGACGGCTCATCAGTTCGCCATGGCTGCGTGTATCGAAAAAACGTATCGGAAGGCTTTGCAGATGACGAAACAGATCTGCGCGGATATTATACACGGTCTTCTGGGCAATTCTGATCATTAACCTGTTTTGCCATACGCTGGCCGCTGAACCCAGCACATAGACGGCCAGCAAAAGGAGGATCATTTTGATGAGGCCGCTAATGTCGTGCGGGATGATATAGTTATTAATAATGGGGCGTAAAAGATAAGAGCCTGCAATAGTAGCGCCGGTACTGATCAATAGCAGCAGGGCTACAAGGATCAGGGCACTTTGCTGCACTTTGAGGTATCCCCATAACCTGCCAATGACCTGGCGGCTGTCTTTGGGTTTTTCTACAGATACAGCACCGCGCCGGCCGGGAAGTCCGGCCGGAGCCAGTTTAGTATTGCCGGATGTGCTCATACGCTGGTAGCTCCGTTTAGTTGTTGTGAATGATATATTTCCCTGTATATGGAACTGCTTTCCATAAGCTGCTCATGTGTGCCGGATGCAACAATTTCGCCATTGTCGAGCAATATGATTTGCCTGGCAGTTTGTACGGAGCTGATGCGCTGCGCAATGATGAAAATAGTCGTATCCGGGAAGTGATTGTCAAGACTTCTGCGTATTGTTTCCTCGGTCACAGAATCTACGGCACTGGTACTGTCATCGAGGATAAGAATAATTGGTTTTCTTAAAAGAGCCCGGGCAATACAGAGCCGCTGTTTTTGTCCGCCCGAAAGATTTACGGCGCCCTGTCCCAGTACCGTATCATACCCTTCAGGAAATGACTGGATAAAATCATGTGCTGCGGCATCTTTAGCCGCAGCAATAATTTCCTCATCGCTGGCATCTGGTTTTCCCCATTTCAGATTTTGACGGATCGTGCCGGAGAATAACTCATTTTGCTGCAGTACCAGGCTTACCGGCGAGCGCAGATTGCGAAGAGTGTAATCGCGTACATCTACCCCGTCGATCAGTATACTGCCTTGTGTGACATCGTATAACCTTGGTATCAGTTCTACCAGCGTGCTTTTGGAAGAGCCGGTAGCACCAATAATAGCTGTTGTCTGACCCGGCTGGGCAATGAGATTGATGTTTTTCAGTGCATATTCATTGCCATCCTGCTGATATTTAAAGCATACGTTTCTGAATTCTACCTTTCCATACCGTATGGTCAGATTCTTTTCCAGCGCCAGGTCAGAGTCTGCAATGTCTGCCTGGGTATTTAATACTTCAAGCACCCGCTCAGAGGAGGCAGTGGCACGCGAAAGGGTCATGATCATCATGGCCAGCATCATGAGCGACATCAGTATCTGGGTGATGTAGGTGATAAAGGACATGAGCTGACCTACCTGGAAAGTACCCTGCACAATTTTGTTCCCGCCAAACCATAAGATAGCTACAATGGAAACATTCATCACAAATTGCATGACCGGCATTATCAAAACCACCATTCCCGAGGCCCTGACGGCCATTTGACGCAGGTCGTCGTTGGTACGACCAAATTTTTTCTTTTCAAAATCTTCGCGTACAAATGATTTTACCACGCGGATATTGATCAGGTTTTCGCGGATTACTTCATTTACCTTATCCAGCCTTCGCTGCATTTTTTCAAAGAATGGTAACCCTCTGCGAAGAATGATGTAGATGCTGACAGCCAGCACCGGAATCGCAACTGCAATAATAGTGGCCAGTCCCAGGTTGATTCGCACCGCTATTATTACCGCAAACAACAGCATCAGCGGCGCCCGTATCAGCAAGCGGAGCGACAGCATAATGACCTGCTGAATGATGTTGACATCATTGGTGATACGTGTGACCAGTGATGCCGAGCTGAATTTGTCGAGGTTGGAAAAGGAAAAGGTCTGTATTTTGTCAAACAGCCCCTTGCGCAGTTCGCTTGCAAAGCCTACCGACACCCGCGATGAATAATAGATATTACCAACATTGGCTGCAATAGCAATGAGCGACAGTAGTATCATGAGGCCACCCGTGCGAAGGATGTAGGACATGTCTTTGTGCATGACACCTGTGTCTACTATTTTGGACATGAGCTCCGGCTGCACGATTTCGCAGGCTACATCAACCAGTACCAGTAAGGGAGCCAGCAGCAGGGCTTTTTTATAGTGTTGAAAAAAGGGGAAATATTTCTTCATGCCGGAGTTAGGGATATAAGTTAAGCAATTTTACTCGTGTAACAGGGGCATACAGCTACATGCATTAGCCAATGGGCATGTATATTTTTTGTTTACTACGGGTAAAGCAAAATACAGGCCCCTTTACTCAAAATTTGAAGATGTGAGGACAGTGTGCTAATGTGCTGGTGTGCTAATGGGATTGATATCCCTGTTGAAGAACTTTATCTGCGGTCTTCTGGATTTTCGGCGGGCAAAATTCCCCGCAGATGACGCAAATTTACGCAGATAAATCCTTCCCGGCTTTTGAAACTGAATTACTGACAAGGATGCGCTGTTTTAAGGTACACCGGATTAAATGTTTGCATTATCCGGATAGCCGATCTTTTGCCTCCACAGCCAGGCGGTGCTGTGTCTTTCTCCTGCTTGTATTTCTTGTATATTCTTTACCGGTCAGTCGGGAAAAAACAAGACATCTTGTGAATCGCAAGAAAAATACAATATGGCAGGAAAATGGGATAAAGCCTCCTGGCATAAGCAGCCGATCAGAAAATCTCTTTTTTAATATAAATTTTCACCGGCAGCAGGGGCTTCAGAATTTAAAAGGCCGACCCTCGCGGGCCGGCCTCCACCTTAAACTAGCACCTATCTCCATCCACCACCTAAGTTTCTGTAAATATTTACCACAGTGTTTAGCTGTTGTTTTTTTGTTTCTATCAGCTCCAGTTTTGCTTCCAGCGCATCGCGTTGGGTCATCAGTACTTCGAGATAATCAGCCCGGGCCGACTTGAAAAGATCATTTGATATCTCGATTGAACGGGTAAGCGCATCCACCTGTTTTGACTTCAGCGCATAACTCTTTTCGAGATTACCCATGTTGGAGAGCTGTGTTGACACTTCGAGGTATGCATTCAGAATGCTGCGCTCATAGTTATACAGGGCCTGTAGCTGCCGGGCATTGGCACTGCTGAATTCTGCTTTGATCGCATTGCGATTGATCAATGGCGCAGCCAGGTCAGCCGCCAGGCTATATAAGAGCGATTCCGGAAATTTTACCAGATAAGACGGCTTGAATGCCTGAAAACCCACAGCACCGCTGATGCCAAAGGAAGGATAGAATTCTGCGCGCGCCACCTTTACATCCAGTTTGGCCGCGTTTAGTTCCAGTTCTGCCTGTTTGATGTCAGGGCGATTGGCCAGTAGTTGAGAGGGTACCCCTTCTTTGACGGCAGATACCGGCAGTTGCAGAAAATCAGTGCCATTATTTCTTTTAATGGGCTGAGGGTATCTTGCCAGCAGGAAGTTGATCCGGTTTTCGGTTTCTTTTACCTGCTGCATGAGGTCAAACTCCAGGCTTTGTGACTTTAATACTTCGGCTTCAAATTTTTTCACGGCCAGTTCGGTAGCCCGGCTGGCTTCTTTCTGCACTCTTACAACATCCAGTGCATTTTGCTGAAGGCTTATATTTTGTTTGACGATGGCCAGTTGATTGTCGAGTGCCAGTAGCTCGTAATACGAATTGGCTACCTCGGCTATCAGGTTGGTGAGTACAAAATTTCTGCCTTCTACTGTTGCCAGATAACGTTCTACTGCGGCTTTTTTGGAGTTATGCAGTTTACGCCAGATGTCTACTTCCCAGTTGGCGTAGGCGCCAATCGTGTAATCCATCAGCGGATCGGGCATTTCCCTGCCTGGTTTTATTTCTGTAGTTGCATCGCCGGCTCCCTGGCTGGTGTAACGGCCTACCTTTTCCACACCCGCACCTGCGCGCAGCGCAACAGAAGGCAGGATGGCTCCCTGGCGGAGACGGATATCGTTGCGGGCAATTTCAATTTCCTGCAGGGTAATCTGTAGCTCCTGGTTATTGCTGAGTGCCGTGTCGATCAGGCTTTGCAGATCGGGGTCCGTAAAAAATGAGCGCCATTGTATACTGGCAGCATTCAGGCTGTCTTTGTTGTCGTTGAAGGCATCCGGAACCTGGCTGTGCATGGCCGGCTCTACCAGTGCCGGCACACGGCAGCTGATGAAGACCAGGCAAATGAGGAGCAGGCCTGTGC
>JAGODE010000188.1 GCA_017998385.1 Chitinophagaceae bacterium
ATACACACGAAGGCGCCTGGCAGTCGCGCCGTGGACAGGAAGAACAATGGATACTGATCAAAGACCAGTATTTTACCTGGACGGCTTTCGACAAAGTCAATAAAAAATTCATTCGCAGTTTTGGTGGTCCCATCCGGTTTGACGGAAACACAGCACAGGTTACAATCGAATTTGACACACAGGTAAAAGACCGTATAGGCCAGGCATTTTCGTATGACTACACCCGCAAAGACAACACACTCACACTCGATATGGGCACCGGCATGAGCAGCTGGCAACAAAGCGATGATGGCAAAGGAGATCTGTCGGGCAACTGGCGCATCAGCGGACGTATGCAGGGCGGCGAAATGAGTCAGCTACCCAAAGCCGACCGTAAGACATTAAAACTGCTGACGGGCAATCGTTTTCAATGGATGGCTATTAACCCGGCCACTCGTGAGTTTTTCGGCACCGGCGGTGGTACCTATACATTCATCAATAATCAGTATACAGAAACCATTGAGTTTTTTTCGCGCGACAGCTCACGTGTGGGTGCTTCACTCAGTTTCTCGGGCGAGGTAAAAGACAACAACTGGCATCATAGCGGTAAAAGCAGCAAGGGCGATCCGCTGCACGAAATATGGAGCAGGGAAAAGTGAGGCGGAACGCACACTATAACGTGTATAACTTTGACGTACTCATAAAATGACTCCAACATGAGCAATCACCCTATGTTGACAATCCGTGAAGCAGAGCTGGCAGAGGCACCCCTGATTGCCGATATGAGCCGGCGGACTTTTTATGACACATTTGCGGCCAGCAATAAGGCTGCCGATATGGACAAATTCATGGAGGAGCAGTTTACCTTCGATAAACTCGTGGAAGAAGTAGGCGCACCCGGCAACATATTCCTGCTCGCATTTGCCGGCGAAGTCGTACAGGGTTATGCCAGGTTACGGTTTAATAATAATCCTCCATCGCTGGGCAACAGTAAGGCTATGGAAATAGCCCGGCTGTATGTAGAAAAAGCCGCCATCGGTACCGGCATAGGTCACTGCCTGATGGAGCAATGTATAGAGCGGGCAAAGCTGGCCGGCTGTGAACAGGTATGGCTGGGGGTATGGGAACATAACAAACGGGCTATCCGTTTTTATGAAAAAAACGGCTTTGTAAAATTTGCAGTGCATCCCTTTATACTGGGCGATGATGTGCAGACAGACTGGCTGATGAAAAAACAATTGCACTAAAAAAGGCCGGTATGAAGATACCCGCCCTTTCAGCCAGCTTACTCTTGTGCGGCTGCCACACTATCACACAGATACATCTTCTTTGTTTTATCTTACCAAAAGACCGGATTTAAAAATATCCCGCGTATTATTTCCCACGGCAACGGGCGTGACCTGGAAAGGTACCGGTGATCTGGCAGATAAATACAGATGACATTTGCTACCTTTTCAACATATCTGCACAGACACTAAACTATGCATGTTTACCACTTGTTTTTTCCGAAACATCCAAAGGGGGTTTTCAGCTGCATATACAGCTTTCGCCGCTATATCAATACGCTGATAAGGCGGTAGGCTGCGTTGATAGGTATGAAATGACGGTTGAGCGATAGGCATTCAGGCAGGCTGACCGGGCTCTGCCGCCGAACTGTCGAGAATGGCCAGTACAACTTCCTTATAACTGCGACCGATAGGAATCAGGTGTTTATTAATCTCCACATCCGTAGCAGTAAAGGCATCAATCTTATCGCGCGACACAATAAACGAACGGTGTACACGCAAAAAATTGTTTCGCGTGAGCATTTCTTCTACCTGTCCCAACTGAAACTTGGTCAGTATCGACTGACGTGGTGTAACGATCCGGATATATTCCTTAATACTTTCGATGTATAATATCTCATCGAGGAAGACACGTACTTTTTTCTTACTGACATTAAAATAAAGAAATGGCCGTTCGGGTAGGCCCGGTACAACAGCAGTGGGGGCCGGCACACGTGTCTGCCCCTGACGCAGTTTATTGACCGCCTGCAGAAAACGGCTGAACTCGATCGGCTTAAGCAGGTAGTCAAGTACATTCAATTCATATCCCTGCACCGCATATTCGTGATAGGCGGTGGTGACAATGATGGCAGGAGGCTGCTGCAATGTCTTAATAAAATCAAGTCCTTTGAGCCGGGGCAGATGAATATCCAGAAAGATGAGGTCCACAGGTTCCTGCTGCAGGTATTCGATGGCAAAAAGAGCATCGGGGCAGATTTTTGCCAGCGACAGAAAGGGTATCTGGCGCACATAATCAGCCAGTATCTCGGCTGCCAGTGGTTCGTCTTCAACGATGATGCACCGGTACTGTTGCATAGGATTGCAGGTTTAGGATAAGGCAAACGGAAAACCGGTCCTTTAAACTTTCCAGGCGAAGCTGATGGTCGGGATACATAAGCTGCAGTTGCCGGCGCACATTGCTTAAACCGATATTTTCCTGTATCGGCTGATCATCGGATTCGGCCATGGAATTGCTGATCATAAAGGTAAGTACTCCGTTTTGAAGTGTGATGCTCAAATGGATGAACGACTGAAACCGGCTTTCGCTGGCTCCATGTTTAAATGCATTTTCTACAAATGGTAATAAGATGAGGGGGGCAATGGGTTGCTGCTCGTTATCAATCGACCGCTCCATTTCTATCTGCAGCCGGTCATCGTACCGGATGCGTTCCAGCTCTATATAATTATCCATTACACGCAGTTCTTCTGCAAGCGTGATGCTGGGCCTGGCCGATTCGTACAACATAAACCGCAGCAGCTTCGACAGCTTCATAACCACCCCGGGCGTTTCATCTGATTTTTTGCGGGCCAGGGCGTAAATATTATTGAGCGTATTAAATAAAAAGTGAGGATTGGTCTGTGCACGCAGAAATTTCAGCTCAGCTTCCAGTTTTTCCTTTTCCAGGCCTTTCTGTTTTTCTTTCATAGCCTGCTGCATACGGTACTGGTTAAATGCAATGAGCAGACCGGCTACAAATATGAGATCAAGAAAAGAAGAAATAATCCGGTTGGGCTCAAAAAGCGCACTGGCAGAAGCCGGCTCATGATAGAAGTAGGGCAGGATCAGGAAAACAATCAGTACCCGGTGAAGCAAAGTGCCGGCAGCAAACGACAACACCATGATGGCCACCTTGCGAATGGCTCCTTTAAACCACAAGTCATTCTCCGCATTCAGTAAATAAGACAGGAAATAACACAGCGGCACTTTAATTATCACCAGCGTACATTCTGCTTCCAGCGCCATGACCCATCGCTGCAGGGGAGGAGTGGAGGCAAAGGAGGAACTGATCCAGGCAAACTCTACATAGGTTTCAAACAACACATATCCCACCCAGAATAAAACGTGATAGAGAAGTCGGCGCCGCATACCATTAAAAGTCGTTATTTTCCCGAATAGCAGCGAATCCTTTCTGTAAAAAAACAGCTTTCGCCCCATCAACACCGCTTTTCTCCGTATCAGCCGCAAAATACAGACAGACTTGTTTTATATAGGCGCAGAGACACGGCCTGTATAGATTGCGACTGCAACAGGATACATCCGTCTATTTTGCTTTTAATCTGAAAAATATGAACAAGCTGATTCTTTATGTACTCATCTTACTGGTTGCAGACAGGGTAGCCGCTCAGATTCCCCCCTTTGCGAATGCACCGGATACAGCCAGTCTCTTTAATCGTTTGCCGGTAAATACATCGCTGCGCGAGCGGGATTTCGCCCTTTCGCCAGACGGACAGGAAGTATACTATACACTGCAGGCTCCGGCAGGCGGTTTGCAAACCATTCTGTTTCTTCGGAAACAACCCGATGGTACCTGGAGTGCTCCGGAAGTAGCGCCGTTTTCGGGCCGGTACGCAGACCTCGAGCCCTGCTTTTCGCCAGACGGGCAACAACTCTTTTTTGTTTCAAACAGGCCGGTACAGGGAGATAAAGCAAAAGATTTTGATATCTGGTGTATGCACCGCACGGCAACCGGATGGAGTCAGCCCATAAATCCCGGCAGCCCCGTCAACACAGCAGCCGATGAGTTTTATCCCAGCGTAGCGCGTAGTGGCACACTATATTTTACAGCAGCCTACAAACGTGGATCAGGCAAAGAAGATATTTATGCCGCCAGCTGGAATGGCAGCAGCTATGAAGAACCACAACCACTCGATGCAGCCATCAACAGTATGGGGTATGAGTTCAACGCCTTTGTGTCGGCCGATGAACAATATATTTTGTTTACAGCCTATGGACGCGCAGATGATATGGGCGGAGGAGATCTTTACCTGAGTAAAAAAAACAGAAGCGGACAATGGCAGCCGGCTCAGCACCTTCGCCTTATTAATTCCGATAAACTGGATTACTGTCCCTCCCTGAGTCCTGATGGACTGCTCCTGTTTTTTACCAGCGAGCGGATGTCTTTGCCTGTAGCCGGTACAGTTGTACACACGTTTACGGAACTGCAAGATGCCTACACACAACTGCAGAACGGAGGAGGAAATATATACTGGATCAGTTTTGCTTCGTTGCTTAAAACACTTTCACCAACCGATGACTAAAACATTACTATTGTACGGGGAAAAGAAATGTGACAAAAAAGAGGTTTGCCAGTCAGATTTGTACAGATGCTTTTGCGGGCTTTAGGAAATGTAAGGCCCCTCGTAACATAGTTACTTCTCCACAGCAGAGCGAGAACTGTTTAATCGCTCTTTCCCGCCTTATTCAGATAACGAAGGACGCAAAGGGTCATTAGCACACTGGCACATTCACATATTAGCACATTTCTAACCATACTCCCTTATTTACCCGGACAACCGATGACTAAAACATCAGCGTTGGGGAATGCGGGAAGCATCGGAAAAATAATCATAACCCCGGGCACGGCCATCCTGCAGTGAAATGGTCCATAACAGGTGTGTCTGCTGATGCCCCAGTTCGGAATTATCTGCTCCCAGCACAAGCAGGCGGTCTCCTGTGTAAAGCCAGTGCGCCCATTCTGTAAGCCCGGTATCAAACTGCCAGTGTATATTCCCGGATTTGTCTATACGCTTGAGCACAATTGTACCTTCACGCCCCACCCGGCTTTTATCGATAAAAAGCCAGGAATCGGGATTTCGGAGACGAATGGGTTGGGCAGTGGCTTTATCGAGCAGGAAACCTCCATCGAGCAGATAAGCTGCTTTTTCGAGTTGCACCACCGCTGTTTTCTCAAACTCGGCCTCTTCATATTTATTAATAAAATAAGGTGCTGTGTACAACAACCTTCGTACGGCATCGCCATTGGCCTGCTGCCACCGGATGCGCACATTGGCTTCCTTCATTTCACCGGCAGACAGTACGGCATATAACCGGCCATTCGTTGTATCCGCGCTGGTATGCATTTGGGAATAAGAAGGGTAGTAGCTTTCACTTAATTGCTCCTGTCGCCGGTACAGCTCTTGCTGGTCTCTTTGTATTTTTTCACCATTCCTGATTAGTGTATACAAACTATCCCGCCGCTGTTGTACGCGCTGTCGCAGGGCGTAAAATTGAGGTGCAGGCAGCTTTTGCTGACGCAGCAGCGTATACAAACTGTCCTGCTGGCGCTGTTCGGCCTGTACCTGCCCGCGCCAGTAGCTGATCTGCAGTTCCGGATCATCTGCCGGTTTGGTCTCAGCAACAGATTTAAGCAACAGACTGGCCGGATCCAGTTGCCAGCGGCTCCCGTCTGCCAGTGTCACCAGCAGCTGCTGCCGGCGTGTATCGAATTCGTAATAACGCCGCTCCTGCGGCCACAGTCCTTTGCTAGCCGGGTTGAGTTTTTCCAGTATCTCCGTATCGGCTTTCGTTTCCAATGTAAAAGGATCAAAGGCCATAAGTTCGCCCATATACACCCAGGCCAGCTGCCCCCAGGCTGCAATGGTCTCTACCGGAAATGAACGGATATCTTTATGCCGTTTGATCTGCTTAACGGAAATCTTTTCACCAGTTACCACATCATTGTTCTGGATGAAATAAGTGGTACGGACTGTCTTTTGCGTAAACCCGCCTTTTTGTGAATAGGAAGTGGCTTCTTCGGATTGTATAATGCTGAAGAGTATCTGCCTTTCTTTACCGGAGAAAAACAAGACGGGACCAATGGCAGAGCGCTCATCATATTGCGAAAGGCAACCCCTGATGAGGAATAATAATCCCGCTACAAAAGCAGCAATAGCCAGCAGGCTACCCCAGACAAGCTTGCGCATGGAAGAAGTTTTGGTAAAAGTAATCCCGGTCAACAGGCGCCCGTAGTTTTTTCCAGCGGACTGTAGTATACAGCCAGTGAATGGTAGCGGCCTGCTCAGGAATGGTGGTAGCGCTGCTTGATATGCTCCAGTATGGCTACCGCATGAGCTCTCGAGTTTTCGATAAACAGCCGGTGGGTATTCATGCCCCCACAGATCACCCCTGCCAGGTAGATGCCCTCCTGATTGGTTTGAAAAGTGAGCGGATCTATTTCGGGGGTACGGATGGCATCTGGCGCGAGGCGAATACCGAGGCGGGTTAAAAACTCCAGGTTGGGCTGATAGCCGGTAAGAGCAATGACCCAATCGTTGGCAATCGTGACCGGACCATCCGGTGTATCGATGACTACTTCTTTTTCGCTGATCTCACGCACCGTACTGTTATAATAAGCGTTGATCGATCCTTCGTTTATACGGTTGACAATATCAGGGCGCACCCAGTATTTGACCCGCTGACCAATTTCCGGTCCGCGTATCACCATCGTCACTTCGGCACCCTTGCGCCAGGTCTCGAGTGCAGCATCCACAGCAGAATTCTGTGCACCTACTACCAGTACTTTCTGAAATGCATAAAAATGAGGATCCTTATAGTAATGGGTTACTTTAGACAACTCTTCACCCGGTACGTTGAGTTTATACGGGATGTCGTAAAAGCCGGTAGCGATGATGATATGGTCGGCCGTATAGGTTTGGCGACTGGTGCCGACACTAAACCGATGCTGCGCGGTTGTTGTATGTTGCTGAACGGCCAGTACCTCTTCGAAAAGATGAATATGCAGCTCATACGAAAGCGCCACACGCCGGTAATATTCCAGTGCCTCTGCCCGTGTAGGCTTGGGATTATTGGAAACAAATGGCACAGCACCAATCTCCAGCCGCTCGGAGGTGGAAAAAAAAGTCATATTCACCGGGTAATGATAGAGCGAATTGACGAGACATCCTTTTTCAATAATACAGTAATCGATCCCTGTTTTTTTTGCTTCAATAGCACAGGCCAGTCCGATGGGACCGCCACCGATAATGAGTAGCGGATAATGGGTGTGTTGCATAGGCAAATATACTGCTACTTCAAATTGAGTATTGGTTACGCCTGCGGGAATGGGTCAATTTGTAGCAACAAAAAAACCTGTTATGAAACAACTCTTCTTTGCCCTGGCAGTGGCTTTACTGCTGTCAGCCTGCAACAACAATAAGCAACCTGAAATGGGTGGCAATATGTTTGGCAACAACAAGGGCAAAAGTCCCTGGCAAAACAATAACAATAATAACAACAACGGCAATGTTAACAATACCGGTGGCGGCCGCTGGAGTCCGGCTTTGCGCAACGCTATTATGCAGGGTTGCCTGGGCGAAGTAGGTAATGACCCGCAGGCCAGGGAAAAATGTGATTGCTGGGTAGGCAAGGTAGAGGCCCGTTTTCCCAATGCGCAAACGGCTGATCAGATTCCGGAAGAAGCGGCCAATCAACTGGCTACTGAATGTATGCAGCAGTTTGGCGGTGGCAACTACGTACCCCCGGTAAATAACGAATTTGGCAACGACAACATTAACAATAACAATATCAACGATGGTGGTGTGACTGCACGTACCTGGCCCGCTGCACAGCGTCAGCAATGGATTATGGGCTGTGCCGGCAATGCCCAGCAGACATTTGGTCTTAACCAGCAACAGGCTACCGAATACTGCGATTGCATTACCCGCAAGGTTGAGCAGAAATATACGTTTGCCGAAGCTGTCCGCCTCACCGTTCAGGATTTTTCTACCCCCGAATGGGAAGCAGTACGTATGAACTGCCAGGCCGCGCTGGGGTATTAATACTATAATATGCTAATGTGCTAATGTTATCAGTGTGCTAATAGTTGAAGCGCAGGAAATCTGAATAGTTCAAAGATTATCGGATAATGCCAGCATGACTGTTCAAAGCAAACCCATTAGCACATTAGCACATTTATCACATTAGCACATTAAAACGGAGCTCATAAGGCTCCGTTTTAAGATTAGGTATTCTCCCTGCACTCGCTTAAATTTGCCCCACTTTTAAACAGTTGTACTACAATGCCTAGATCAATCGCTTTCAGAGAGGCTCTGCGCGAGGCCATGTCAGAAGAAATGAGGCGCGATGACCGTGTTTTTTTAATGGGTGAAGAGGTGGCCGAATACAATGGCGCCTATAAAGTAAGCCAGGGCATGCTGGATGAATTTGGTCCCCGCCGGATCATTGATACCCCCATCGCAGAACTCGGATTTGCCGCGGTAGGCGTGGGCGCCGCCCAAAACGGACTGCGTCCCATAGTAGAATTCATGACCTGGAACTTTGCCGTACTGGCTTTAGATCAAATTTTAAATACAGCTTCTAAAATGCTGGCAATGAGCGGTGGACAAATTTCCTGTCCGATCGTTTTTCGTGGTGGCAACGGCTCTGCCGGCCAGCTTGGTGCCCAGC
>JAGODE010000189.1 GCA_017998385.1 Chitinophagaceae bacterium
GTTTTCTACTCTTAATGTAGAAATAGACCAAGGATGTGTATATGAGACTGCAGGGAAAATTGGGATTTTTCCTGAAAACGATGAAGAAAATGTCCGTGAAGTTGCTGCGATCCAAGGGTATGACCTTGAATTAACTTTTCAATTTGTAGCGACATCTAAAAAACACCCTTTCCCAACCCCAATAACTATCCGTGAAGCTCTAGTTAAATATTGTGATCTAACATCCCTTGTTAGGAAAAAAACTATGAACCCTGAATCCATCACCCACCATATGCGGCGGGGGAGGAGCCAGTACAGTTTCAATTGTTTTTTGCAGTTTCATATCGTGTTCTCCTTTTATAAATAATGGTTATAACGTAGCTGGTTCCTTCACCAGGCGTTCGGCCAGCCACAAAAACTCTTTCACAAAATTGTGTACGTTGTGCGTAAACGCTTCATCCACCAACTCGCCTGATTCACTGAACTTGCGGTCTACATGTGGTACAGCGAGCATATAGGGCGATGCTATGCCAAACAGGGCCGGTATCAGTAAAAGCATTTGCTGTGTAGCGCGTATACCACCCAGCGCACCGGTGGAAGCCGTTACGATACCAAAGGGTTTATGGTGTTGTTTCGGGAAATGATCCAGCAGATTTTTTAATGCGGCAGAATAACTGCCATTATATTCCGGTGTAACGAGAATAAATGCATCGGCCGAAAAAATGCGCTGACTCAATGGACGAAAAGCTTCGGGCGTTTTTTCCGCATTCAGAAAAACCGATTCAAGCGGGGGGAGGTTCCATTCATACAAATCTATCACACCCACTTCATGATCCGTATTGGAGCTGAGCCATTGTTGCAGATGCAGGGCCACACGACGCGATGTGCTGTGCTCACGGGGACTGCCTGCCAGTATTTCGATACGCATTTTCAATTTATTTAGTACAAAATTACAAAATCAATGTTTAAACATCAAAATATATTCCTAACTGCTATCCCGGCAATTCTGTCAGCATAAGTCGAAGAGCCGTCAGTGCCGATATTGGCAGACAGTGGATGGAATAAAGTGACGACTGGTTTATCTTCTTGAAAAGGAAAAGATTAACTTAGGCGCTTAAAGCAAAACAATGGTTAATCGCAGAAAGTTCATCTTATCATCTTTGTTTAGCTCGGCCGCCGTGCTGGCAGGTCGCAGCAGTATGGGTCAGGGTACTGTATCGGGGTTAAAAGGGCAGCCGGTTGTGATTTCAACCTGGGATGCCGGCCTGGCAGCCAACAACGGTGCCTGGGAAGTGCTGGGCAAGGGCGGCAGGGCGCTCGATGCGGTGGAGAAAGGAGTGATGGTAACGGAAGCATCTCAGAATTGCTGTGTGGGACTGGGTGCCAATCCCGACCGCGATGGTTATGTAACACTGGATGCCTGTATTATGGACGAACATTTTAACTGCGGGAGTGTAGCCTTTCTCGAGCGCATCAAGCATCCGATAGCGGTAGCGCGCCGGGTGATGGAAAAAACACCGCACGTGATGCTGGTGGGTAGTGGCGCACAGCAATTTGCCGTTGCTGAAGGCTTTCAGCTCGAAGAACAGAAGCTGTCGCCCGATGCACAACGGGCTTATGACGAATGGCTAAAAAAATCGGAATATAAACCGGTTATCAACATAGAGAATAAAGGCAATGCCCGTATTGATGTACCCACCCGCTTGCCCAACGGAGACTGGAATCACGATACGATCGGCATGGTAGCCATGGATGCTATGGGTAACCTGAGCGGAAGCTGTACCACCAGTGGTATGGGATTCAAAATGCGGGGACGACTGGGCGACTCTCCCATTATTGGGGCCGGTTTATATGTAGATAATGAAGTGGGGGCCTGTACAGCTACGGGGCAGGGCGAAGATGTGATACGGGTAGCGGGTTCACACAGTGTGGTGGAACTGATGCGCCAGGGTTTATCGCCCGAGGCGGCCTGCCGCAAAATCATTGAGCGTATTGTACGTATCAAGGGCGCTAAAGCAAAAGATATACAGGTGGCGTTTCTGGCACTTAACAAAAAAGGCCAGGCAGGAGCTTATGCTATTCATAAAGGATTCAGCTATGCCATCAAATCCAATACACAGGAAAAGCTGATCGCTGCCAAAAGCTGGTTTAGCTGAGGCCGTTTTATTCTATGCTTAAGTAATGTTATATGGAACCGACTCCGTCCCGTTTTTTACTTGAAATAGCCACTTCCGATTTTCATACTACCCGCGAGGCGGTGGCAGGAGGTGCTGACCGGATTGAATTATGCGCTAACCTGGCCGAAGGTGGCACCACGCCCAGTATGGGACATATCAGGCAATGCAGGGAAGCGTTTTCATTGCCGATATTTCCGATCATCCGGCCCCGCGGTGGGGATTTTTTATTTGATGAGGAAGAATTTCAGATCATGCGCCACGATATCAGGCTGTGTCGTGAACTGGGTTGTGACGGGGTAGTGATCGGATTGCTCAACCGCGATGGAAGTATTGATGAAAAACGTACGGCGCGACTGGTTGAAGAAGCGTATCCGTTGAGTGTTACTTTTCACCGGGCTTTTGACCGTTGTCGCGACCCTTTCGAAGCAATGGAACAGCTTATCCGGATCGGCTGTGAGCGTATACTTACATCGGGACAACAGCCGCTGGCACCGGATGGTATAGGATTGCTTGCACAACTGCAGGAGGCCGCGGCGGGTCGTATAACGATATTGGTTGGCAGTGGCGTGCGGCCCGATACGATTGCAGCGCTTGCTGCCGGTACCGGCTGCACAGAATTTCATGCTTCTCTTCGCCGTAAAGAGCCCAGTCAGATGGAATTTGTACATCCGGCCTTTGCCGGCGACCCGGAGAGTTATACCAACAATGCTATAAATCCTGAAGAGGTGAAGGCAACCAAAGAGATTCTGCGGGATTTCTTTTCTTTGCAGCAAAATTCATAATAATACTGCGGATATATGATGCGCACCGTTCTGCTTCTGATGGCCTCAAATGTGTTCATGACATTTGCCTGGTATTATCACCTCAAACATGAAGGCTGGCCGCTTTGGAAGGCCATTCTCATCAGTTGGCTGATAGCGCTGGTGGAGTATTGCCTGGCCGTGCCGGCCAACAGGCTCGGTAGTTCGGCCGGAGTGGGATTGTTTCAGTTAAAGATTATCCAGGAAGTAATTACACTGGTAGTTTTTGCCCTGTTTGCAGTGCTGGTAATGAAAGAAGCCTTTCACTGGCGCTACCTGGTAAGTTTCGCCTTCCTGATGGGGGCGGTCTATTTTATGTTTACCAAGAGATTTGGCTGATCTGCTCCGGCTTATTCAGCGCCTGCTTTATCACCCTTCGTCTTTTGCTTCTGCCGGCGTATCAGGTCGGCTTTCACTTTATGAACAGCACCGCTGCCGATAAAGAGGAAGCCTGCATTGAAACCTATGGCAGTAACCACAGCCCAGAATACCCAGTCCTGCTGATGTTGTTTGTTAAAACAAATATAGATGACGGCAAATGAACTGGCTGTTGTAAACAACAGGCCAATCAGTGTATTGAGCAGAAATCTTTTCTCGTGTTTATTGTTCATATAGCAGTTGTTTGGTGGCTCCCGGCAGGAAGTGGGCAAAAATAGGGAAAAAGAAGATTTGTTAAGGGTAAACAAAAACGGGATTTTCTGTGCCGGGGGTATTGTAGATTTGGGGAGAAATATAGTTACTATGAAAAAATGGATACTGGCATTGGCCCTGCTGCTGGGCATATCAGCTACATGGGCACAGGAAGCTCCTGAAGGATTGTTTCTGAACTCCAAAGCCCCTGATTTTAAGGCAAAAGATCAGAATGGCAATGATGTACGCCTCAAAGACCTCCTGAAAAAAGGCAAAGTGGTACTGGTGTTTTACCGGGGCTACTGGTGTCCGTTTTGTAATAAATATCTGCAGAAACTGCAGGATTCCCTTTCACTCATTAAGGAAAAAGGTGCAACAGTAGTGGCTGTATCTGCCGAGCTGCCGGAGAATGTCAGCAAGACTGTTGAAAAAACTGGCGTCTCTTTTCCCGTACTGTATGATGAAGGCCTCAAGATCATGAAAGCGTATGATGTGGAGTTTGAAGTGCCTGAAAATACGCTTACGCGCTATCGCAACAGCGGTATTAAAATAGACGAGATCAATGGCCGTAACGGCAATTTCCTGCCCATCCCGGCCACATACATAATCGATAAAGAAGCAACCGTTGTATACCGGTTCTTTAATTCGGATTACAAAAAGAGACCGTCGGTGGAAGAGATATTGAAGAACCTCTAATGATTTGAAAATTTGAAGATTTGAAGATTTGCGATAAAAATGATTCTTGTTTAGATCAAAGGATTATTGTTACCGGTTGAATGAAGCAGCACTATTCTCATTTTCAAATTTCCAAATCACTGTTGTCCGGGGAGATATCTTTATCTGCGGTATTCAGCGTTTTCTGCGGGCAAAATTTCCCACAGATGGCGCAGATTTTCGCAGATAAATCCTTCCGATTTTTCAAACAGAATTACACGTAAGTATGCACTGTGTTTATGGTATTTGCACAACCGTCCAGCCCATATTTTTGCCTCGGCGGCTGGCGAACCACAAGAAAAGAATAGGTGAATGTGCTAATACGTCAATATGCCTGTGTGCTAATGACCCGCTGCGTCCTTAGCCTGCTTTGCGTTCTTCGCGATCTGAGTAAGGCAGGGAAATAGCGACAAAATAGTTCGTGTCTTGTACTGAAGTACCAGCAATGTTACATGTAGGCCCGCGATGCATCGCGGGCCTACATTATTTCCAAAAGCCCACAAAAGGATCTGTACAAATCTGATTATCAAATCTCTTTTTTATCACATTTATTTTCCCCGGATAACAATGATTTGAAGATTTGCGATAAAATGATTCTTGTTTACATGAAAGGATTATTGTTACCGGTTGAATGAAGCAGCACTATTCTCATTTTCAAATCTTCAAATTTTCAAATCAGCAAATTACTTCCAGACCAGTTTCCCCACTTTTCCATTATTTCCCGCGAGGTATACGGTGGTGCCAATGCGCGCTATGCGCAGACTGTTGAATCCTTCTTTGCTGATCAGTTTCCAGGTCTTGCCTCCGTCTGTGCTCAGGTCTACACCGTTGATGCCGCAGGCAGCAATGTCTTTTTTGTCGAGGTATTCGACGGCACTGCGATAACCATGAGGAGGTATTTTGGGTTTGTTCCAGGTTTTGCCGCCATTTTTTGTATAGATGCAAATGTCCTGCCGCAGCGAGTCGGCTGCAAAATCGCCGCCCACAATGATCATATATTTACCGGGTTTATCCGGAAAGCCCTCATCAAAAATGTCGATGGAATTGGCGCCGGTACTTTCTTTGCCCTGCATGAGTGGCAGGGGGGTGATACCTTTATTGGTCAGCAGACGGCTTTTGCGTCCGCCGCTGACAATGAAAAAATCGTTGTTGGCAAATAGCCGCACATTGGTACCGCTGGCTGCAAAAAAGGCTTCTCCGCTGTCGACAGCCAGGTTGAATGCATCGGCATTGACTTCTGTCCAGGTGTTGCCGGTATTGTCGGTACGTGCAATAAATGGTTTGCCATTGATTGGGTCGCCAATGACGATGCCATTCTGGTTGTCTGAAAAATCCATGGCATCCATAAACATTCCTTTGGTGGTATTTTCATATACCACTTTCCAGGTGTCACCGCCGTCCGTGGTTTTAAGGATATAGGCCGGCTCGCCGATAGCCATGATAAGGGCGGTATTGGCATCAAATGCTTCTATATCGCGAAACTCTGTTTTTTCATAACCATTTACCGTCACCCATTTCCAGTTTTTACCTCCATTGAGGCTGCGGCCCACCATGCCACGGCTGCCACTTACCCACACAACATTGTCGTTGACAACGCTGAGTCCGCGCAGGCTGGTTTTGGTGCCGGAAGTGAGTATCTCCACCTCAGCCTGTTTTTGGGCAGATAACGGATTAAAGGTACTGCTGATAACAAAAAAAAGCAGCAGGGAGGAAACGATTTTCTTCATGGATTCGTTTATATGATGACAAGATAGGGGCTTTCCCCCAATTTCCGATACTCGTCCCTGTGAAGCGGATACAGAAAAAACCTTTATTTTTAACTTTTAATTCCGCTTTAATGAAAAGACTACCCTTATTACTGTTTCTCCTCCTGGGTTTATGTGCGGGCATGATTTCGTGCCAGAAAGAATTAAGCTATGAAGTAAGCAAGATACCCTCTCAGGGCTCCCTGCAAAAAGATGGTTCAGGTGATTGTCTCCCCAAAACAGTAGTGGGAACTTATGAAGAAGGAGTGGGGCTTAGTGGTGCAGCCAATTACCTCGAAGTTGAGGTAAATGTGCTCACTGCAGGCACATATGTGATTGCATCGGATACCGTAAATGGTATTTTCTTCCGTGCTACCGGCATTTTTACTACTACCGGGCTTCAAACAATTAAGCTCCCCGGCTCAGGTACGCCCTTTGCTGCCGGCATTCATAATTTTGTAGTCAGCTATGGTACATCGCAGTGTGTAGTAGCGGTCACAACTCTGCCGCCGGGTGGTGGCGTGCCTGCAGAAATGACGCTCGATGGCGCTCCGGGTAATTGTATTGACTATGTACTGAATGGCAGCTATATTACCGGTACAGCGCTTAACTCTTCCAACCAGGTGGTCATTAAGGTGAATGTGACCACGCCAGGTACGTATAATATTTCAACTCCTGTCAGCAACGGTATCACATTTGCCGGAGCAGGCACGGTAAGTACTACCGGTCCGCAAACAATTACTCTTACGGGTAGCGGTACCCCGTTAATTGCCGGTGCAACTAATATTCCTGTTACTGTAGGTGCTTCCAGCTGTAGTTTCGAGGTCAATGTGACCGGTCCGGCTGTTTATACCATCAACTGTGCCAGCGCGGTAGTTACCGGCACCTATGTGTCAGGCGAAGAGCTGGATAATAGTCACGATGTGGAAATTACTGTTAATGTGACCACTCCCGGAGGTTATAATATTACCGGTACTATCAATGGTATGACTTTCAGCGCTACAGGCAATTTCAGTAACACAGGTAATCAGCCGGTCACACTTTCGGCAAGCGGTATTCCAACGGCAGCAGGTAATTTTAATGTACCACTCAATGCCGGCACGGCAGCCTGTTCTTTCCCTGTAACTGTAGATCAGGGAGCTGCTACATTTGGCACCTGGGCATTTACCGCGGGGGGAATAAATTATTCGGGCACTATTGAACTTTCGCTGATGGATGTAACGAGTTCACCTACCGCTGGCGTTTGCCAGTTTGCGGGAAGTAATGCTGCAGGCGATGTTTTTATAATGAACCTGATTGATATGAATAAGAATTTTACGAATAATGAGACATACAGTTTTACCAGCCTGCTCACCAATACCGGTATATTCTCCTTTGAAAATGCAGCAAGCACCATCTCATATTCTGCAGACCCGACTCAGTCAACCACCACATTATCGGCCAAAGTAACCAACCACAATACGGCTACAAAAACCATTACCGGTACCTTTGCCGGTAAGGTAATGGATGGAACCAGTACACTTCGCGATCTGACAGCCGGTAGTTTTACTGTCACTTATCCCTGATCACTTTATTTCCCTGAGCATAATAAAAAAGCGATGCCCGTTTGAGGCATCGCTTTTCTTTTATCAGTAAGGAATCCGGTTAGAATCCTTTTTTATCGGCCGATTTCAACGGTGGCAGTTTGAAGTCATCGAGTGCACTTTTCTGTGCAATGAGTTTTTCAATATCTTCTACTGAGCGGGGGGCAAAGCG
Source organism: Chitinophagaceae bacterium (assembly GCA_017998385.1). Classification (GTDB taxonomy): domain Bacteria; phylum Bacteroidota; class Bacteroidia; order Chitinophagales; family Chitinophagaceae; genus CAYMZZ01. Next base: position 7,801 of record JAGODE010000189.1, read on the forward strand.
GGAGAGCAGCTCATAACCGTTTTGAGTGATCAGGGCATCGTCTTCTATACGTACAGCGATGCTCCACCATTTTTTATCACAATCACTGCCGGCGGGAATATAAATGCCGGGTTCGATGGTGATCACCATGTCTTTTTTGAGTGTGCCATAGTTGCTGCGGTCATGCACATCCAGGCCAATATGGTGGCTCAGACCATGCGGATAATATTTGCGGTTCTCTTTTTTATCCTTGATGATACCCAGCTTTACCAGGCCCTCGGCAATCACATCGCGGGCGGCGTTTTCGGCCTCAGACAGTTTGGCGCCATCTTTCAGGGTTTTGAAAGCGGCTTCCTGTGCATCATAAACCAGTTGGTAAATGATTTTTTCTTCAGCACTGAACTTACCATTGGCGGGAATAGTGCGGGTTACGTCTGCAGAATAGCCATGGTATTCGGCACCTACGTCCATCAGCAGCAGGGTATTGCCTACACGGGTTTTGGTATTTTCCATATAATGCAGTACGCAGCCATTTTCGCCGGCACCTACAATGGAACCATAACCAACGCCTTCGGCACCATATTTTTTGTGAACGTATTCATGCAGACCCTGGATTTCGAGCTCGCTCATATCCGGGCGTACCACTTTCATTACTTCATTTTGACCCATGCAGGAGATCTCAACTGCCTTACGGATCAGTACCAGTTCTTCGGGTGTTTTTACTTCGCGCAGGGCGCCCGTCAGCTGGCGGTACGAGGCATTGTCATACCGTTTGTCTTTGGCAGTTGCATCTGTAATGCCGGCTTTCTCTTTGAACTGCTGTATGAGGTCAAACAGGTCGGCACGGTCGCGGCTGTTTGATACATCATCGGGCAGGCGGTCGAAAAGGATTTTATCGAATTTGCTGAAATCAACAGGGAAATTTTTGA
>JAGODE010000190.1 GCA_017998385.1 Chitinophagaceae bacterium
ATGGCCTATCGATATTGCCATTACACTGATCTGGGTTGTTTTTGGTATCAACATGTTTGGAACCATCATCAAACGCCGCGAGCGTCACCTGTATGTGGCTATCTGGTTTTATATCGCTACCTGGGTTACTGTAGCCATGCTGCATATCGTAAACTCTATTGAGATTCCTGTATCTTTTATGAAAAGCTACAGCTGGTATGCTGGGGTGCAGGATGCGCTGGTACAGTGGTGGTATGGTCACAATGCGGTGGCCTTCTTCCTTACCACACCAATCCTGGGTCTGATGTATTACTTCCTGCCCAAGGCAGCTAACCGCCCTGTTTATTCCTATCGTCTTTCCATCATTCACTTCTGGGCACTTATATTCATTTATATCTGGGCCGGACCTCACCACCTGCTTTATACTTCATTGCCCGACTGGGCTCAGTCACTGGGTACCGTATTCAGCCTGATGCTGATCTTCCCCTCCTGGGGTGGTATGCTCAATGGCCTGTTTACCTTACGCGGCGCCTGGGATAAAGTACGTGAAGATCCTGTACTGAAATTTATGGTAGTTGCCATTACCTGTTATGGTATGGCCACACTGGAAGGGCCGCTGCTGAGTCTGAAAAACATCAATGCCATCTCTCACTTCAGCGACTGGACCATTGCACACGTGCATATTGGTGGCCTGGGCTGGAATGGTTTTATGGCATTTGCTATGATCTATTATCTGGTACCACGTATGTGGGGTACAACCCTGTATTCAAAGAAACTTGCTACCAATCACTTCTGGCTGGGCACCATCGGTATCATCCTCTATGCAGTACCGCTGTACTGGGCCGGCTTTACACAAAGCCTGATGTGGAAATCATTCACTGAAGAAGGTCAGCTTAAATTCCAGTTTCTCGAAACTGTGACCAATATCATTCCGATGTACATTACCCGCAGTGTGGGTGGCGCCCTTTACCTGGTCGGAGCCCTGCTGATGGCTTATAATATTTACAAAACTGTACGCCAGGGCAAATTTATTTCCAACGAAGAGGCAGAAGCAGCTCCGCTGGCTAAAGTAAAAAGCCATGGTAAAGAATACTGGCACCGCATTATAGAAAGAAAACCGATGACCATGCTGATCGTAAGCCTGATTGTAGTAGGTATCGGTGGTGTTATAGAAATGATTCCCACTTTCCTGGTCAAATCAAACATTCCCACCATTGCCAGTGTGAAACCTTACACACCACTTGAGTTGCATGGCCGCGACATCTACGTACGCGAGGGTTGTTATACCTGTCACTCACAAATGGTACGTCCTTTCCGCGATGAGGTAGCCCGCTATGGTGAATACTCCAAAGCCGGTGAGTTTGTATACGATCACCCGTTTCAGTGGGGTAGCAAACGCACTGGTCCCGATCTGGCCCGCGAAGGCGGTAAACAAACCGATAGCTGGCATTATAACCATATGTACGACCCGCGTTCTATGTCGCCCGGATCTATCATGCCAGCCTATCCCTGGCTGCTTGACCGTAAGATTGACACAGCCAGCACCGGTGCCAAAATCAGGGCTATGCAAACACTCGGTGTACCTTATCCCGAAGGATACGACAAACAGGCCAACCGCGATCTGATGCAGCAGGCCGATGCCATTGCCAGCAACCTGCAAAAAGACAAGATAGAAACCATGAGCAATGTGGAGATCATTGCGCTCATCGCTTACCTGCAGCGTATTGGTACCGATATTAAACTGGCCCCTAAACCTGCTCCTGTAGCGGAACTTAAATAACCCCAAAACAGCAATCATGAAATTCATTAATTATCTCGAAAAGACCAGTGGTGTAGATATCTATGCACTCACCTCATTTGCCGTATTTGGCCTGTTCTTTCTCGTTGTGCTGACCTGGGTCATCAGGGCCGATAAAAAGACCATCAATGAGATCAGCCGTATACCATTAGACAAAGAAGAAATCTAAAAAAAGACTCTTATGCGTACAATTCATAAACTGCTACTGAGAAATAAAAAAGCCGGACGGGTGTTGCTGCTGCTCACCACATTCGGTATACTGGCAAAACCGGCTCTGGCGGCTGGCCCACCCGAACCTTCTATCTTTTCCAATCCGCTGGCACTCACACTGCTCAGCCTGATGGCGCTGCTGCTGATCGTCATTGCAGTGCTGGCCAACCTGCTGATTGGTTCTGCCGACTGGAAAGTGCAGCGAAAAGGTAAAAAGCAGAACAGTGGCACTATCAGCACGATGCTCGTCATTGGTTTTATGCTGTTTAGTCCCTCCCTGTTTGCTCAGGATGCTTCAGGCAGCAACACCGCCAATACCGTACAGTCAATTGGCGGTCTCTCTGTAAGTACGTTTTACGTAATGGCTTCCGTTATTTTCCTGGAGCTGTTTGTAATACTTGCGCTGCTGATCAATACCCGTTTTCTAATTAAATCTGTAAAACAGCAGGAAGCTCCTGCAGATGCAGCAGCTGAAGTGGCCGTGAAAAAGCCCACTTTCACCTGGTGGAACAAGATCAACCGGTTCAAACCTGTGGAGCAGGAAGCCGACATTGACCTGGGACATGACTACGATGGTATCCGTGAGCTCGACAACCGCCTGCCACCATGGTGGCTCTGGGGATTTTACATCACTATCATTTTCTCTGCCGTATACCTGTGGCGCTACCATGTAAGTGAAACCGCACCCCTGAGTCAGCAGGAATATGAGCAATCAGTAGCCCGTGCAGAATCCAAAATTCAGGAGTATCTCAAAGAAAAAGGTGAAGCTGTAAATGAAAACAATGTTACCTATCTCGCAGATGCCGCTGATCTGGCCGAAGGGAAAAAACACTTTATCAATTCCTGCGCCGCCTGTCACAAACCCGATGGTGCCGGTGAGGTTGGACCCAACCTGGCAGATGAATACTGGATTCACGGCGGAGATATAAAGAGCATTTTCAGAACCATTAAATATGGCGTAGATGGCAAGGGTATGGCAAGCTGGCAAAGTGTGTATTCGCCCAAAGAGATTGCACAGCTGGCAAGCTTTGTAAAATCGCTGCATGGCACCAACCCTCCCAACGGAAAAGCTGCACAGGGCACACTTTACAAAGAAGAAGCCGCTCCTGCAGCACCTGTTGCAGACAGCGCCGATAAGAAAGTGGCGGTAAAATAGTTTAACTATTCCGCTCATTGGTTCAGACTTAGAAACGACCAACGATGGAAACTACTAACACAACAACAACAGCAGCCGGTCCCGGCGACGAATCTTTCCGGGACCGGATTGCTACTGTAGATGCTAAAGGGAAACGCAAATGGATATTTGCGCAAAAGCCTAAAGGAAAGTTTTACCGCATCCGTACCTGGGTAAGCTGGGGTTTCTTTATCCTTTTCTTTACCCTCCCCTTCATTAAAGTGAAAGGCAGACCCCTGCTCCTGTTCAATATTCCGGAAGCAAAGTTTATCATCTTCAGTAAAGTGTTCTGGCCGCAGGATTTTTTCATCTTCGGTCTTACCATGATCACTTTTATCGTTTTCATCATCCTCTTTACAGCTGCATTCGGCCGCCTGTTCTGTGGATGGGTTTGTCCGCAAACTATTTTCATGGAAATGCTTTTCCGGAAAGTAGAATACCTGATTGAAGGTGATGCGCCGGCACAAAAAATGCTGAAAGCCGCACCCTGGAGCAGCAACAAAATCTTCAAAAAAACATTGAAGCATTTTGTATTCTTTGTGATGGCTTTTGTCATAGCCAATTTCTTCCTGGCCTATATTATCGGTATGGATCAGTTGCTGCAGATCATTTCCGAACCGGTCAGCAAACATTTTGGCGGCTTTGTTGCCATTCTTGCATTCTCCGGAGTATTCTATGGCGTATACGCCTATTTCCGTGAACAGGCCTGCACTGTAGTATGCCCGTACGGACGTCTGCAGAGCGTGTTGCTCGACCGCAACTCCATGCTGGTAGCCTACGACTACAAACGCGGTGAGCCGCGTGGCAAATACAAAAAGAGCCAAACTGCTGAGCTGAATCTGGGCGATTGTATCGATTGTTTTCAGTGCGTGAAAGTATGTCCTACCGGTATCGACATCCGAAATGGTACACAAATGGAATGTGTGGGCTGCACCGCCTGTATTGATGCCTGCGATCATATGATGGAAGCAACCGGCCGGCCTAAAGGGCTTATCCGCTATGCCTCAGAAAATGGTATTGCCGAAGGCAAAAAATTACGCTATACAGGCCGGATGAAATTTTATACCCTCATGCTGGTAGTACTTACCGGTCTGCTGGCTCTCCTGCTGCTGACCCGCAAAGATGTGGATGGCACCATCATCCGCGCAGCGGGTATTACTTACCAGGAGCGTGGGGCCGACAGTATTTCAAACCTATATAATATAAAGGTCATCAATAAAACCGTAAACGAAATACCGCTTACGCTCCGTCTCGAAGACGCACCCGGTCGTATCATAGAAGCAGAAGGACGCGACATTGTGGTACAGAAAGAAGGTCAGGGAAAAGGATCGTTCTTCATCGTACTTCCCAATACGTATATCAAAGACCGCAAGACTCCCCTGAAGATCGGACTGTATGATGGTGATAAAAAAATTACTACACTCAGTACCAATTTCATGGGACCATTCCGCAAACGTCAGCAATAACTTATTAAACGATACAATTATGAACTGGGGATATAAATTACTTTTTACTTTCATCGTCTTCATCGGAGGCATGGGGTACCTGGTATACCGCTCTATGAACACAGATTTTGAACTGGTAGAAAAAGAATATTATAAAAGTGAATTGAAATACCAGGATGTAATTAACGGCTCACACCAGGCAAGCCTGCTTACAGAGCAGGTAGAATTGCAACAGACAGGCGATTCCCTGCAACTGCGTTTTCCGGCAGGATTTCAGTCTGGCGATATTTCCGGCACGGCCTGGTTTTATTGCGCCTATGATGCCAAAAGAGATCAGCAATTGCAACTGGCTCCTGATGCCAATGGGGTGCAGCATGTTGATCTTCGACGACTGACTCCCGGCAACTATACGGTAAAGCTGCAATGGAAAGGTAATAACATCTCTTTTTACAACGAATTGCCCTTAACGATCAATTAATGCACTGGCCAGTACTCATAGCCGGATTAACACTGGGGCTCATCAGCAGCCTGCATTGTGTGGGCATGTGTGGTCCGCTGGCGCTGGCATTACCAGTGCATCATCTGCCACGTGCGGGCCGTTTTTTCGCCTTACTGTTTTATCAGCTGGGCCGCGTGCTTACCTATTCTTTCCTGGGATTGCTGGTAGGTGAAGCGGGACGTAAGATTTATCTCGCAGGCTTTCAACAAACATTTTCGCTGGTCATGGGTGGCGTTGTGCTGCTATTGCTGATTCTTTACTATGGTTATAAATATGCCATACAGCCAGCGCTTCTAAGCCGCTTCTTCAACTACCTGCAAAAGATCATGATGCGCTTACTGCGATCTGATAAAAATATTGCCAGCTTTTTGCTGCTGGGCATTGCCAATGGTTTCTTACCCTGTGGTATGGTATATGTGGCAATTGCTACGGCGCTTACCACTTCTTCTACTACCCACAGCATATTGTTCATGGCGTTTTTTGGGCTGGGTACTATTCCGGCCATGCTGGCTCTGAGTTATTTCGGACAAATGATCAGCCTGCAGGTGCGGTTACGCCTGCGCAGGCTGGTACCGGTATTTATGGGCCTGGTAGGGCTGGCCCTGGTACTTCGTGGCCTTAACCTTGACATACCTTACCTAAGCCCGGAGTTGCCTACAGCCACAGGCATAAATGCTGTGCACTGCCACCGTTAAAAAGTGCCCAGCTGCTCCGGTTCTTTATCTGCATATCCCCATTCCTCATCAGCTTTTAATTCTGGTCCTTTATACTCATCAAACCGGACTACGGCTATGACCATCCAGACCAGCAACAAGGGGAAAGCCGTAACAATAAACAGGAGAACAGGCAGCGGAGCTTCGAGCCATTGCAGCAGCACATAAATAACTACCACCGCGGTATTAAGCAAAACGGGTATTCGGGCGCGTGTTTTCATAAGCCCTTTTTTTATATAACCCGCGGACTATCTATTTTGTTTTTCTTTACTGACGGTCTGGCTCAAGCCGCGGCAGCCAAATGGTAAAAGTAGTGCCTTCCTGCAGGCGGCTTTCAAAACTGATTTCACCATGCAGCAGATCTACATAACGTTTTATAATGGGTAATCCAAGGCCGGTACCCTGTATATTGGACACATTTTTGGCGCGGAAGAAAGTGCCAAACAAATGAGGCTGATCTTCTTCCGGTATACCCAGCCCCTGATCTCTGACGATGATCTGCATGCGGCCGTTATCCAGGCCAATGTGCATCCAGATAGATTTGCCGGCGGGAGAAAACTTGATGGCATTGCTGAGGAGGTTGAGCACAATATTTTTCAGCATTCGCTTATCGGTGGCAAACGAAAAGGGTGCCCGGCAATCGAGGTCGATCTGCTGACCTTCTTTCAGATGTGCTTTCATTTCATCCATCAGATCTTCTACAAAATCGCGTACGGCAAATTCTGATACGGTAATACCCACTTTGCCCTCTTCCAGTTTGCCGAGTGAAAGAAAATCTTCAAGCAGCTCATTCATATGATTAACCGAATCGCGTATACGGCTGATATGTTTTTCGCGCTTTACCTGGTCTTCTACGGTGGGATATTTGGCTACCAGTGTGGCCGATGAAAGAATTGTACTGAGAGGCGTACGAAACTCATGCGAGGCCATCGATACAAAGCGGCTCTTGATTTCATTCAGTTGTTTTTCCTTATCGAGCGACTCACTCAGTTCCCGCTGCGATTGCTCCAGCTTTTGCAAAGCCTCTTTCAGAATCATCGTACGTTCTTCCACTTTTTCCTCCAGCACTGCATTAAGCTTACGGATATCATTGCTGATTTTCTCCAGTTCCATTTTCTGGCGCAGCAGATTGCCTTCAATTTCCTTTCGGGTGGTTATATCCACAATAAACGCGATCACGAAAGATTCATTCTTCTGATTGTAGTGACTGAGACTGACTTCTACGGGAAACTCGGATCCGTCTTTCCTCCGTGCATAGAGGTCGCGGCCTGAACCCATACTCCTGTTTTGCGGAGCTTTATAAAAACTTTCCCTCATTTTATCATGTCCGCCATGAAAACGATGTGGAATCAGCAGCTCAATCTTTTGTCCGGTCAGTTCGTCGCCTGCATAACCAAACATTTTTTCGGCAGCAGGATTAGCCAGGACTATTTCGCCCGAACGGTTGGTCAGTAAAATACCTTCTGTGGCATTTTCAAAAAGCGAGGTCATATGCGTGCGGCCATAAGCGAGGGTTTGCTCCAGCTTTTTGAGATAAAAAACAATGGCTATGGCAAACATGATGACCAGCAGGGAATACAATTGGGCAAAAAGTGAACGGAAAATATCGCCCTCCTCTCTGAAATAGACCACCAAAGCCGTCATGGCGATCATGCTAAGGAGACCGGCAATAAGTGTAGACTGCCAGCCTGGTATGAATACCGTAAGCACAATTGTAATCAGCAATCCGCCCACGGCCAGTTCATAGGTCTTAAATAAATAACTGAATGTAACGGCCAGCAAAAAAACAAAGAAAGCGGCCCCTTTGGCCAGCTGGCTATTGATCTTGAGCATGAAGGCTTATTTTGGCCTCAAGTTAAAGATTCTCGCCAACACGGTAAGTATTCAGCTGCAGATCACCGTTTCAGCAATTCTTTTTCCATGGCGATGGCTTTGGGGAAAAGCACCTCATTTTCGAGATACAGATGCTGAACAAGGTCATTGTCGAGCTCCTGCAGCAGGGAATAAGCTACGCCATGACTTACACAGCCATTTTCGGGTGGTGTATAACCTTGTGTGAGCTGGCGCATACGCGTCAGAAACTGCATTATTTTTTCATGCTCCTGATTCATTATTGACTCTACTGGTTTACGCAGGGTGCGTACCAGCAGACCGGCATAAGGTTCGCTGTCGTCATATGCATGTGCTATCTGGCGTACATAAGGAAAAAGCACTTCTTCTTCCTGACGCAAATGCGGCTGCATATCGGCCTGCAAATCCATGAACAGTTTCTGGAGTTCCCGGAGGTGCGGATATTTTTTGGAATGCCCCGTCACAAAACGTTCCAGGTGGATTTCAATAAAAGGCAGATTATCCCGCAAGTACTGGTGATGTACATGCATAATATAGTCGGTCAGGAAATCAATGCTCCATTCTTCAAATGGTAATGCGGAAGATACCTGCAGGGGGCGTATGGCATTTTCCAGCTCAACCCGGAGGTCTTCGAGATCTATACCTTTATTCTCGCAAATAACAGACAAAGGCCAGCGGCCTCCGCAACAGTACTCTATTCCGTGCCGTTGAAATACGGCAGCCGTCCGGTAATCCTGTTTCACTATATCGGCTACAAACGAATCGCGTCCTATCTGAATCGGTTTCAAAAACATGGCTCCTACTCCTGCTGGTTTAATATCAGTAAGCAAGATAGTTTTCGGCATAGGTGAAAAAACTGATTTTCATCAGTCGCTTACCTGAACAGCGGCTGCTGACAGTCTGATGACCAATATCAGCCGGTTGCTTGAGCCAGGTCAGTCGCCTGGTCTGGTCAAATGTTAGTTTTGACATAGAATATAGTATAGTTGAGACTTTCC
>JAGODE010000013.1 GCA_017998385.1 Chitinophagaceae bacterium
ATCAATAAAAAGATATGGACCAGTTCCTTTACTGTATATACGTCCGGCCTGGCCACTATTACAATTGCCACAATGATCTACCTGATAGAGTTCCGTGGTTATAAAGGTGCGGCAGCGCGCTTCTTCGATGTATTTGGGAAAAATGCACTTTTTGTTTTTGCCCTGAGTGCCTTTTTACCCAAAGGCCTGTCACTGATCCGGCTGGGCGATGGTGTCAATCCCTGGAACTGGCTTTATACACGTGTATTCAAGTTTATTCCCGGCGACCCGCGTCTACCCTCATTATTATACGCCCTGTGCGTCATCACCTTTATGTGGATGATCTGCTACTGGATGGACAGGAAGAAGATTTATGTTAAAGTATAATAAGAGAATGTGCTAATGGGTTAATGTGCTAATATGCTAATGAAAGAGCTAATTTCTGACAGACCGTCTACTGAGAAAATAAATTCAAAGTAAAGCACTGTTGAAGTCATCGATTTACTTTGAATGTTGTTCACAGAAACCTAAATGAATATCAATTTCAGCATTAGCACACTACCCCATTAGCATATTAGCACATTACTTCTACCCGTCCATCTTCACAATTTTCGGTGTAAACCGTCCGATAGTAGTTACCAGTTGTTTCTGAGAGTTCATGACTTCATAAATATCCTTGTAGGCAAACGGCGCTTCATCAAGACCGCCTCCCAGCAATTTTACCCCGGTTCGTTTCAACTCTTCTTTCATTGCCGCATGAGAGATCGATTGCATAGCTGCACCGCGGCTCATTCGCCGTCCTGCTCCGTGTGCCGCTGAATTAACAGCTGCAGGTTCACCTTTTCCTTTCACAATAAAGCCATCAGCAGTCATGGAGCCCGGTATAATTCCCAGCACATCTCTGCCAGCCGGAGTAGCACCTTTGCGATGTACAATTACTTCCTGTCCTTCCCAATGCTCTTTCCAGGCAAAGTTGTGATGATTTTCCACCACCTTTATGGGTTTACGTCCCAGTTCGCGTGCGATCCTGGCGTGAATCACATCATGGCAGGCCCTGGCATAGTCGCCCGCAAGGTTCATCGCCAGCCAGTATTCCATACCTTCCTCCTCCTCCAGCATGAGCCAGGCAAGGTTTTTGGCATCGGCCGGAAGCCGGCGTTTACTGATTGCAATACTGGTATAATGATTGGCAATTTTTGCACCGAGCGCCCGCGACCCGGAGTGCGACAACAGACCCAGATATTGCCCCGCTTCTACTCCCAGCACCGCATCCTTTTCTTCAATCGTCACAGCGCCAAACTCCACAAAGTGATTGCCGGAACCGGAAGTACCCAGTTGTTTCCAGGTACGACCATGCATGTTTTTTAACAGCGGCAACTGCTGAAACAATGGATCTTCCATAACGGCGTGATTACTTGCCTGTTTAAATTGGGCACCACTGCCAAAAAGCGTAGACTCATCGAGTATACGGGCAAACTGATGCTCCCGTTGCGTGAGTTCTTTGGGTGCAATGTCAAAAATACTCAGGCACATACGGCAACCAATATCTACGCCCACACCATAAGGTATCACTGATTGACGGGTGGCCAGCACACCGCCAATCGGCAAACCATAACCCGCGTGAGCATCCGGCATAAGTGCCCCTGCTACAGATACAGGTAATTTAGCAGCTGTATACATCTGGTGCATGGCAGCTTCTTCAATATGTTCGCTACCGAATACATTAAACTGAATGCCACTTTTATTAAGCGATGCAGCAATTGGTTCTTTCTCCGCAGGAGGCATGAGTTTTTCCGCAATCACAGCCAGAATCGCATCCTGACTGTATTCGACCGGAGCCGCCAGTACCCTCTTCAGTAAATTCATAACCGCCTCCTTTTTTTCAAATCTGTAATTCTTTTCCATTACCTGCATGGCCACACTGATTGCCGGTCCTTCCGGAAAACCAATGGCCCGCAGTTCTTTTGCTATTAATTTTAATCGTCCCATTTTTTAAGTTTTTTGTAAGGTAAAAGGCAAAGGGTGGAAGGTTAAAGGAATAAGAATATCCCTTTTTTGTTTTCCAACATTACCTTCCTCCTTTTACCATTTACCTTATCCCTTAGTGAATATTCCCTTTAGCTGATCCAGCAACGCCCCATTACCCTGGATGCTGATACTGCTGATTTTTTCAGCAATCCTTTCTACATATTCCATTTCCTTCATTTTCCAGAGAATGGCATTATCCTCCATCAGCCTGGCGGTATTGAGCAAACTCCTGGTCTGTGCAGTTTCTTCGCGGCGCAGGATGCTATTGGCCTGTGCTTTCTTTTCGGCTACGAGTACCTGATTCATAATAGCACGAACTTCTCCGGGCAGAATTATATCACGCACACCAAAGCTCATCAGACTTACGCCCAACCCGTCAGCAATTGCTTCTACCCGTTGCTTTACAGCGGCGGCCAGCTCTTCTTTTTTCTCCAACAGTTCATCGAGCGTAAATCCGCCTACATATTCGCGCAGGCCCAGTTGCAGGGCAACGTATAGTTGCTGATCGTAGGCCTTATTGGCAAGCACAGCCTGCTCAATATTTCCCACCGCGTACTGCGCCCAGGCATTCAGCCGCAGGGCGGCTTTGTCTCTGGTGAGTATTTCCTGTCCGTTGATCTCGAGTTGCTGTACCCGGGTATCGATACGTACCAGTACAATGCTGTTGCTGTTTTTCCACCAGTAGTATGTGCCGCCTGTCAGAATTTTTACCAGGCGCCCATCCACAAAGAGTGCAGCTTTTTCATAAGGCTCTACGGAAAGACTGCGCAGGTAGGGCACCAGCAGCGGATGCTGAAAAAGGTTTCTGTCTACTTCTTCGGGAATATCTGCTTCACCCGTATTCACGCGCACGAAGCGGTTTTTAAGAATACTTTTCCAGAAGGCGTATATGCCGGTAGTCAGTACTTGTTTAAGCAACCCGTTTTCGAAACGGAGTACAAGCTGACCATCCCCCACTTCCACTACATCCAATACACTTTTCAGTTCTTCATTTTCCAGCAACAGCCGGAGGTCTGTCGGGGCGGCAAAAGGTTGCGTGATGTCATATTTATAGACCTGTTCTCCCTTCCAGAACCAATAAGTACCTGTAGTGATCATACGTACATATTCTTCGTTTTTAAATACCAGGCCAATTTGCCAGGCATTTACAGTCACTCTTTGCATTTTTTTAATTTTTAAAGTTTGTCAAACAAAACAGATGACCGGCCACTCTTTATCAGCGGAGAGAACTTTTAATAAGTGTTGCTGAAATCAATACCATCTCCTCTAATGGAAATCGTTGTCCCATATCCACACCTATCAGTCAGTTTTCTGCAGGCTTTTGCCGGGCGTATCAGTAATTGCGGGCAATTACCAATCTGCCGGTCACTGTTTTGATTTTCATCTTTGATAAGGAAGTGATGGTCTCCCTGCGTTTGCTACATCCTGATTGTAGTGCTCTGCCATTGAGCGTCCTCCGTTAAGGAGAGCAGGATTCGAACCTGCATGACACTGTTGCTCTACCAACTGAGCTATCGTATTACGGATTTACGAAGGGGAATCGAACCCCCGACACACAGCTGCAGATCAGTCAGTGCGACAATGGCATACAGCTGGTTATTACCGCTGCACCAGGGTGCTTCTTTGAAGCACACCTCCGGATTGCCTCTTGACTGCTTCACTGCCTTCCAACATGGAAGCTTTTATTGATTACCGGCTGTTACCGGTTTCACATCAATTCATGATTTCCTGCGTACGCCGGAATCCTATTACCTGCTTTTCCTGCTCCTTCCCTGGTTTTTCGTTGGGATGAGCGATTTCTGCAATAGTTGCAGGAGCTTCAATCTTTGTATCCAGGCCCAGATGTGCAGCCAGCCGCTGTGCCTTGGCCACACTCAGGCGTCCAAATTCATAACGCGCTATCAGTCTGCCCTGTCTGGTAAGCGCCTGGTCCACCAGGGTGAGGGCGTTATTGAACGTACAGATCAACTGCACATTCAGGAAATCGGCCAGCAGCCCATCCGATATGTTCAGCAGGTTTGACACAGCAGAACCCGATCCATACCGGCGGTCTGTCAGAATATTTTCCGCATCCTCAATGATCAGTACCGTATTGGGGTGACTGATGAGCAATTGAACGAAGGATGGATCCACCAGGTGTTCTGCAACAGATGGTGAAAGGAAAAGCACTCTCTTCTTTAACCTTCCCACCAGGTATCGCAGATAGGTTGTTTTTCCCGTACCCGGCAATCCATGCAGCAGTACAATGCCCTTATCATTTTTCCGGTTGAGCCGGTTACAAATGGTTTCATCCACCGCTTTAAAGTCGTCCTCATAAAAGAGATCAAGATCAAGCCGGGTACGACGTATATCCATTGATCGCAATTCAACCCCGGCGCGTGTTTGTACAACCAGGTTAATTTCGAGTGGTTGTCTTTTCTGTCTTTGGCGATGCTTAAACAACAGTTTCACCAGATCTTCCACCCGTTTGGGTTGTTGTCCGTCATGCAAAATCTCGCAACAGCTGCCATCAAAACTCAGAATCACCCGCCGGTGCAGGATCATGATCGATTTATCCAGGTAAGTTGTTTTATTACCCGCCGTACGCCATTGCATCTGGTAGACATCCACTATTTCGTCGGCTAGTTGCCTGCGGATGGTTTCGCTTGCCTTTTCGCTATCAATCCGAAAGAGTTCCTGTATATTGGGAAGTCTTCCAAAATGATAGAGATACAGTTGCCGTGCGTCCAGATAGTCATCACCGATCAGCCTGTTTAATGCCAGTGTCTTTTGCTGGCTTATAGTATCCATTTGATTTTACTTTTAAAATTATGCCCGTGTCATTGTACCATTTTATTGGCGCACGCAGAACTGGCAAATGCGTACGGTTTGGCGCGAAAGCTGAATCCCATACCCCGTATGTAGCCCATTGCTTCGCGTAAGGCTTCGTTACTTTTAAACGCCGGATTAGTATTAATGTCAGCATGTACCTCCATATCTACAGAAAACCTGGAGAATATATTGCAAACCCTGTATGCCACTTCAATACTTTTGGCCACTTCAAAAAGCATGCGCTCCTTCACAGTCATCTTCTGGCGGGTTGTGTCATGCAGTACATACATAAATCCACCTTTCCCTTTTCGGATCAGTACAATCACAGTGGCAAAATGGATTGTGCGTCCTTTCACCTGGCTATCTGTACCAATGCAGGCTTTCAGTAAATGGCCATCGTTGCATTCCTGTTCCAGCCTTCCGATAAGTTCATCTTCAATCGTTCCGGCTATTCGCTCGCCATTGAGCCTCCTCCAGGTTTGTATCTTTTCCATGGCTTTCGTTTTTATTTTTTTTAAGAGTGGCAGGGTTTTCCTGCCACATTTCATAGTTAAGGCTTAATGGAATTCTTTGATTTAAGGAAAGCGGCCCCGCTGCATCTCACGGAGCACGCTTATTTCCCTCCTTCTGCACATAATATCATCGCATCGGAAATTCAGCCGGGTGTATCACCCGTTCATTTTCCGTTGTTGTTTTTTCGTTTTTGGTTTGCCGCCACTCAAAAATGACAGACAGTAAAACCAGGCCCAGCATTCCCGTTATCCATATCATAGTTACCTCCTTTGATTTCATGCAATGGGCAAAAAAAAGCCCGGTTGCATTATACAACCGGGCTCAAATGGCGTTAACGATAACGTCAATAAAATCTCCGGTTATAAAATATGTTTTCAAACACTTCATTATGCTTAGGCATACCATGGCCTGCAGCCGAAAAAGATTGTTGTCTTTCACAAGCTGGCCGGCTCCATGTTTGGCTGCAACATAGTTCCGCGAATAGTGTATATGTTTCCGATCCGTTTACGATCATGCTTTATTCTGTTTTATAATGCCGACAGGGTAGTTTATTCCTCTACACTGAAAAAAGTAACCCGTTGAAAATAAAAAAGCCCCGCATTTTTTTGCGGGGCCTATATTTCGTTGCATCTGAATCGTTTTTACGGATTCGTGGCAATACCACCGCACCAGCATTGATTTCCCTCCAGAGGAAACATGCGTGACTGTTTAATATGTGCTATTACCTGATACATGTTTATTTTATTTGCGATGCAAAGATGAATACTTTTTTTTGAAGCTGCCAAATTTTTGTGAAAAAAAATTCTCCAGCCTTATGTCAGTGTTGTTAAGATCATCATAAAGCAGGATACAGGCACTGTGTAAACAGATCTGACACCGCATCTGTCTTTTAAACGTCTTTAATATGAAATGGATTTTAGCTTCGCTGATCACACTCTGGAGCCTGGAGTTTTCATCATTCGAAAGTCATGCAGCACAACGACAGAACCAGTTTTCTTTAAGCAGCGATGAATGGGTGCTGGTAGCTATTGCCGGCGACACTTCATGGAGTCATCTGCCTGACAGGATTCCTTTTATCAATTTTGACAGCGACAAAAACAGGGTAAGTGGTTTTGCGGGATGTAACCGTTTTAGCGGAGGCTACAAACAGAAAGGAGATAGTATTCACTTTTTACCGCTCGCTTCTACACGAATGTATTGCCAGGAAAGCCAGCCCACCGAATCTGCCCTTATGGAGGCATTGCAGCGGGCTGACAGAATAGTAATCAGTAAAAATCAGTTGCGCCTGTTTGGCGGATCTGCCGAACTTCTTTTGTTTGAGAAAAAAATGTGAGCTCAAAATTCGAGTTCATCAATTTCTACTTCACGGATATTCCAGTATCCGTTGATAGTATCAAACTCAAGCAGTACCCGCCAGTTTGCTTTTGTAAACCAGCTTTTGCCATTGAGGCTGGTCAGGATGGAATAAAAGCCTTCGGTATAACAGAATGGATACATGATCTGACAATCGGTGCATACGACTTCGTTGGGCATCAGGTCTGTATAATACCGTTTGAATCTGTTGACTACATCTTTCAGTTCATCGCGTGTAAGGCGGGTATGTTGATTCAGGCGGAGATTATCTTCCCAGAAATGAAAAGGAATATGCATGGGTTGATTATCCAAAAGAGCTTTTACCCCAAAATGACAGGCGGTTTGAGTTGCTTCATAAACAGGGTCGGGAAAAAACTCATCGTACACAAAACAGTGAATAAGATTGGGTATATCTATGTCGCTTACATCCAGGTCAAGCATCTCGCCAAGTGCAAACCGGTATAAATCGCGGTGAGATACGCGGGGGCTGCTGGCAGTAAGGCTGATACCGTGTTGCCGCAGATAGTCGTGCAGATTATTCCAGGCCTGTTCCATTTCACTGTCAGGAATTTCATTGACCGGTTTAAAATGACGGGGATAGCCAAGACGTTTATCTACTTTAATATACTTTTTAAGCGCATACTGCCGCTCAAACTCCATCACCTTGTGAATAAACCCTTCACAGGTATCCGGTGAAAAACCCTCTCCGTATTCATCATCAATAAACAGGAGCTGGAATGATTTACTGGGTGGAGTATGGCCGGATTCTTCCGGAATTGGCTCCCGCTCTTCGGACGGAAATTGTTCAGGATTATCTTGCATAGGAAAAAGTTTAGGACATGAAAATAAACAGCTGCGCCGCAAGTACCATGAGAAAAAAACAGAAAAAAGATGGGAAAAAAACGGCGGCCAGATCAGATTAATGACATATTATTAAGCACAGATTTGTGCATCTGGATATTTGAGAAGGCGAACCAGCTGGCTACTGCCAACTACCCCAGGTTCAAATTTTCAAATATCCAGATACATAAACCTATGCATTACTGCGAGCTGCTCAAAAAAGCCTGCCCTGCTCACCCGGTCTTCTGAACTGAGATGTATCCAGGCTCCATTCTTCTGCATTCATCCCATACAGCTTGCCATATTTTTTATACTGCTGTGCTACCAGTTCGGCAATACTTCCTTCGCCGCGCATTCGTACTCCCCAGCGACTGTCGTTTACCTTACCATTGTGCGATTGCTCTACCAGATGCCAGACCTTATCTGCCCGTTCAGGAAAATTTTTATATAACCAGTCATGAAAAAGAAGTTTAATAGCACCATTGAGTCTGATAAATGTATATGCTGTGAATGTAGCTCCGTTGTCGCGCGCTTCCTTCATGATCCGCTGCATTTCATGCTCATTCATCCCTGGTATCATTGGCCCCATCATAATTCCCATTCTGACACCGGCTTCGCTTAGCTCGCGGATAACCCGCAATTTTTGCTGAGCAGTGGTAGTGCGTGGTTCCATGACCCGGCGCAGGTCTTCATTAAACGAGGTAATGGAAACCATAGCCGACACAATATTTTTAGCCGCCATCTGCTGCAGAATGTCTTTATCTTTCAGTATCCAGCTATTCTTCGTAAGTATCCCTACCGGCTGATTAAATTCATTGCAGACTTCCAGCAATCGCCGCGTAAGCCGGTATTGCTGCTCGGCAGGCTGGTAGCAGTCTGTGTTGCCACTCAGCATAATAGGAATCGGTTGCCATTTAGGATTCATCAGGAATTTACGCAGCAGGGCCGGAGCATTTTTTTTGACAATAATCTTTCGTTCAAAATCCAAACCTGCGCTGTAACCCCAGTATTCATGTACGTTTCGGGCATAACAATAAATACAGCCATGTTCACAGCCAGCATATGGGTTCATGCTGTATCCCATACCTACATCAGGGCTATCCACTTTGTTGACAATACTTTTTGCCTCCTGTTCCAGATACTGGGTAGATATATTTTCTTCTGACCAGTCATCAATACCTTCTACATGCTCCCTCGTTCGCTGATCTTTTAAAAACCGGTTGGGCGTATTGATCTGAGCCCCCCGCCCCTGCAGGTATTGGGTAACTTCTTCCTGGCTGGCCGGTTTTACTTTGTAATGGTCCTGTTTCAATTTTGACATAGGTAAGGGTTAATAGCTAAAGGTTAATCGATCTGTGAATTTTGTATAACATAGGGTACGGCTCTGAATGCCGTTATATCAGTTCAGTTTTCTGGTGTTTATAAAGCGTTGAACAGGACTCAGGTAAATAAGAGCTGCCCCTGACGGGTGGCAACCGGCATGTTCTCAAAAGAGTAGGTTCCGGCGATACGAAACGGCCACTCTCCTGCCAGTCGCTTCAGCAATAACATCCGGTCGGCAATAAAGCGCCCGCTGAATGTCTTCTGGCTGTATTCAGGCCAGCTCTTTTCATATTGCCAGGGTTTGAGCCGGGCTGCCAGTGTGATATGAGGCTCCAGGATAAAATGAGGCTTATTATCATCATTCAGCTTCATGATCCGCTGCGTTTCCTGCCTTATTTCTTTTACCAGCTTCTGTACAGGCAACCGGCTGGCTACCTGCACATACACGCTGTGGGTGGGAAAGCTGCCGAAATCTTTCAATTCTACTTTAAAAGGAGTCACCCCCATAGCCAACTGACGCAAGCGGTTACTGATCCGCTCTTCCATCATTTCATACTGTACAAAATTGACCAGCAGTAAGTTCGACCGGCCAAGTCCCTTACCTTCTATCTGATAGGCCGTATTGTACTCCTGCCGCAACTGGCGCACCTTATCCCGCAACACATCAGGAAGCGGAATCACCAACTGATATTCAAAGACCCGGTAGCCGGGAATTGTTAACCCTGTTACTTCCATAACCCTGGTTTTTTAGCGTCTGTTATCAACTACTTTCATTAGCATAAATTTACTAACTTTTTTAGTTTTTCCAAAATTATTTCCCACCTTTAAGTAAATTTTTCCGCTGCCTTTTATGTCAAACACTTAAATGATTCTATATGAATGAAGATTATTTTTTTGGGTCTGCCTATACAGGCAGTAAACAGTTTTCCCAGCAGGAAATTAAAACAGCCAATGCAACCGGTTTTGGCGCTGCGGCAGACGACTATATGGAAAGAGGGATTGATCTCAACGAAGAACTGGTCAGAAATAAGCCGGCTACGTACTTTTTCCGCATGAAAGGGGATGCCATGCGTGAAGCCGGCATTTTTGATAATGACATCCTTGTGGTAGACCGCTCTATCCGTCTTGCCGAAGGAAGGATCATCGTTGCTGTGCTGAACGGAGAACTGCTCGTTCGCCGTTTTCATAAAAACTTTTCTTCCGCATTTCTGATTCCCGAAAACAACCGGTACAAACCAATCAACCTGGCAGAATTCAGTGATTTTACCGTATGGGGTGTGGTCACATTTGTAATTCATGACCTCAGCAGAGGCTAGTATATATATAAATCAGTTTGTGTATGAAAGCCATTGTGGATTGTAATAACTTTTACTGCAGCTGCGAACGATTATTCAGACCTGCCCTGCAGCATAAACCCGTAGTAGTGCTCAGTAATAATGATGGTTGCATTGTATCGCGCAGCGATGAAGCGAAGAAACTGGGTATTGAAATGGCTGGCCCTTATTTCAAAGCCAAACCACTTATACAGCAACACAACATCACCGTATTCTCATCCAA
This sequence comes from Chitinophagaceae bacterium, assembly GCA_017998385.1. Taxonomy (GTDB): domain Bacteria; phylum Bacteroidota; class Bacteroidia; order Chitinophagales; family Chitinophagaceae; genus CAYMZZ01. Next base: position 10,405 of record JAGODE010000013.1, read on the forward strand.
CTACAATCTGTATGGTGATCTGAGCTGGCGGGTAATGGAAACACTGCGTATGCTGGTTGGCGCCAGCCGGGTAGAAGTTTATTCGGTAGATGAAGCATTTCTCGACCTCGAAGGATACTCCGAAGAAGAATGGCATAAACTGGGAGTGCGTATATGTAATACAGTATGGCAGTGGACGGGCATCCAGGTATCAGTAGGCATTGCTCCTACCAAAGTGCTGGCCAAAGTGGCGAACCGGCTGGCAAAAAAAGATAAAAAAGCAACCGGCTGTATGATGGTACTGAATAGCCCCGAATCCATGGCAAGTGCCCTGCGCCGTACCCCCGTTCAGGATGTCTGGGGAGTTGGCTACCAGTATGCAGATAAACTGCGTAATCAATGGGGAATTTATGACGCCTGGCAATTGAGCCAGCTACGCGAAGAGTTTGGTCGTGTGCACCTGGGAGGTGTTGTGGGCGTACGCCTGCTGCGTGAGTTAAAGGGACAGTCCGGGCATGATATGGAAGACGAGCTGATCGCTAAAAAAATGATTGCCACTACCCGTATGTTTGGCAGCCCGGTGGGTGAACTCAGTGCCATCCGCGAAGCCGTAGCTACCTATACCTCACGTGCCGCAGAGAAACTCAGACGCCAGTATGGCGCGGCCAGTATCATTCATGTCTTTATCGTCAGCAAGGAACAGGATCATTCGGTCAGTTTCAGAGGTGCCACACACAGCACCCAAACCAGGTTGCCGGTAGCCACCTCTGCCACCCATGAGCTGATCAAACCTGCCGTAGCACTTGCCGAGTCACTCTTTGAAAAAGGGAAACTGTACAAAAAAGCTGGTGTCATGCTCAGCGGTATTGTGCCTGACCAGTCAATACAGGGCAACCTGTTTGCAGCCCCCACACACAACAATAACCGGCTGTTAATGGATATGATCGATAATATCAATTTCAGCCAGCGCGATGACATTCTCAAATTTGCAAGCAGTGGCACTACGCGCAACTGGAAAATGCGCCAGGAATTACGCAGCCCGCGTTATACCACCCGCTGGGATGAGCTGTATAAAATCAGTTGAGCCGGATGCTGATTGTTCTTAACAACAACTACTACTATCTGTCGCAGGGCACCTGTTGCCAGACCTGTGTACTGTCAAATTGCAGATGTACCGGATCTGAAAAATAAAATGTATCCTGTTGTTGTTTTACCGGTCCCGAAGCCGGCCACAAACTATTGCCCACCACTTTCCAGGCAACCTGTCGTACCGACTGACGTCCTTCAGAATTGAAAGTATACCACCCGGCCAGAACATTCTCATCTATTGTGCCTTTCCAGACTCCTTCATTCCGGTCTTTTTCGGCCCAGGCATATACCAGCCGGCCATTCCTGACTCCGGTCCCCAGCTCCAGGCTGAAATAAATACTATCCTTACCCTTTATCCAGGTGTAACAATCTTGTGCCGGCATTGTACTGAGTTTGCCCGGCCTGGAAGTTGTATCGGAGGGGGTTTCTGCTGCTGGTGAGTCCTGTTGATTACAGGCCGCAAGTAAGAGCAGCAACGAAACAAATAATCCTGTTCTTTTCATACAGACAATATTTTGTCTAATATATGAAAAGTCAGGACACGCCCTCACTGTCTGTAATCCGTTGCACAGGTTCCAGAAATGCCAGTTCGTCTTCGGTAAACACCCGCGATTGTATAATAAAGCGAACACCCAATGGTATCTCGAGCGAAAAACTGCTGCCACGCCCCGGTGTTACATCAAGGATCAGTTGTGTATGTTGCCAGTACGCAAACTGATCGGCACTCATATAAAACGGGCAGCCTTCTACATATCCCAGGCGCACATCGCTGCTGCCCAGTTTAAATTCGCCGTCCGAAAAACACATCGGCTGACTACCATCGCAGCAGCCACCACTTTGGTGAAACATTAACGGGCCATGCATTTCTTTAAGCACCGCAATCAGGTTAGCAGCGGCATCATTGGCCAGCACTCTTGGTATAGGCATGATTCAAAGATTTAGGAACGAAATAAAAAACAGTGGCTTACGGGCCACCGTTTTTCTTTGCCTATAAACATTGCTTGCCTAAAAAAAGCCCAGTTTGTCTTTGCTGTAGGATATCAGCATGTTTTTGGTTTGCCGGTAATGCTGCAGCATCATCTTATGTGTTTCCCGTCCAAATCCTGACTTTTTGTATCCGCCAAATGGAGCATGAGCAGGATAATGGTGGTAACAGTTTACCCATACACGACCGGCCTGAATAGCTCTCGGTACCTGGTACAATTCATGCGCATCGCGCGTCCACACGCCTGCACCTAAACCATACAGGGTATCATTGGCTATATCAATTGCTTCTTCCACAGTTTTGAATGTGGCAACAGAGGTTACCGGACCAAAAATCTCTTCCTGGAAAATGCGCATTTTGTTATGGCCTTTAAAAATCGTGGGTTTAATATAATAGCCATGTTCAAGACCACTATTCTGATGAAATGCTTCTCCGCCGCAAAGTACCTGAGCGCCTTCCTGCCTGCCTATATCCAGGTAGCTGAGAATTTTCTTATACTGATCTTCGCTGGCCTGTGCTCCCATCATCACAGTAGAGTCGAGCGGATTACCCATTTTTATAGCCTTGGTACGTTGAATTACCCTGTCCATAAACCGGTCGTAGATATTTTCATGCACCAGGATTCGTGAGGGACAGGTACATACTTCACCCTGATTGAGTGCAAACATCACGGCCCCTTCCACAGCCTTATCAAAAAATGCATCGTCGGCATCGGCTACCGATTCAAAGAAGATATTCGGGCTTTTGCCTCCAAGTTCCATAGTTACGGGAATCAGGTTTTCGGAAGCGTACTGCATAATCAGGCGGCCGGTGGTTGTTTCGCCTGTAAATGCAACTTTGTTTATACGTGGTGAAGTGGCTAATGGCTTACCCGCTTCGGGGCCAAATCCGGTCACAATATTCAGTACGCCGGCAGGAATCACTTCACCTATCAGTTCCATCAGGCACATGATGGAAGTAGGTGTTTGTTCGGCTGGCTTTACTATAACGGTACAGCCTGCGGCCATGGCAGGGGCTATTTTCCAGGCCGCCATAAGCAGAGGAAAATTCCAGGGTATAATCTGACCTACCACACCAATAGGCTCGTGCAGGTTAATGCTTACTGTAGTCTCATCATGTTCGCTGATGGTTCCCTCCTCGCTCCGGATAACGCCGGCAAAATACCGGAAGTGATCCACCACCAGGGGTAGGTCGGCTGCCCGGGTTTCCCGGATGGCCTTCCCATTATCAATGGTTTCGACTGTAGCCAGGTACTCAAGATTGTCTTCAATGATCTGTGCTACCTTTAGCAGCACATTGCTACGCTGTGCTGCTGCAGTCTTGCTCCAGGTTTTAAAAGCCCGGTGAGCAGCCTCGATCGCTTTTTCAATATCCTGCGCATTGCCGCGTGCGGCCTGGGTAAAGACTTTACCATCTATAGGTGACACATTATCAAAATATTGTCCACCCGATGGGGCCACCCATTCACCACCAATATAATGGTCATACCGCGATTTGAACTGGGGACGTGCTGCCACATTTCCTTTAGGAGCAGCTGCTGTAGTTGTACTCATTGCAAGCATTTTAAATCGTTAAACAATAAGTCAATTTTCAACTTTCCACCTTCTTTCCGCGATAATTTTGTACTTTCTTTTAGCATAATCGTACCCGCGATTAAGCCCGGACGGTTCAGATATACTAACTTGAACAGTGAAAAAACGGTTCTGTGCCAGTAAAGAATATTCTAAATAAAATAGACCTCACACCACCCAGACACCTGCAGACCCTGGTTGAAAACCGGCGCATTTTTAATCTGGAAAACTGCGAATTGAATGTATTTGAAAGTTACCAGGAGGCCTACCGTGTTCCGCTTACATTCCATGATTTTGTAATCACCAGCATGGTCCGGGGCAAAAAGGTGATGCATCTCTTTGACAAGCCTTCATTTGAGTATCTCCCCGGTGAGTCGGTTATAGTACCGGCCAATGAAACGATGGTGATTGATTTCCCGGAAGCCCAAAAAGGCAATCCAACCCAATGCATCGCTCTTGCAGTAGATGCCCAGTATGTCAATCAGACTTTACAGTACCTCAACAATTATTACAACAGCGATCCCCAGGATGAGCATGACTGGAAACTGCAGTTCAATAAATATCATTTCGACAACGATACGGAAGTGACCGGCCTGATCAATAAGCTGATTCGTGTATGCAGCAGCGGAGACCGCGCAAAAAATATTTTTGCAGACCTCAACATCAAGGAGTTGCTGATACGCCTCGTACAGAGCCAGCATTTACAGCAAATAGAGATTGAAAAACAGGATAGCACCAATCACAGCCGGCTGCACTATGTATTGCATTATATACATGAACATCTTACAGAAAAGATCGCCGTTGATAAATTAAGCCGAAAAGCTTACCTGAGCCGTAATATGTTTTTTAAATGGTTTAAAGAGCAGTTTGGGATTACACCGCTGGAGTATATCAACCGCGAGCGTATAAAACTGGCTAAACAGTTGCTGGAAGATCCGAAGCAAAGCATTACGGCGGTAAGCCTGCAATGTGGCTTTGCCGATGTCAACTACTTTGTGCGGCTTTTCAAAAAGCAGGAAGGCATTACGCCCGGCACCTACCGGCATTGTATAACAGGAAAGCCGGAAAGCGAATAGCTTCCCGGCTTTCCTGTACTTATTTTCTGTCTTTATTTATTCTACTACAAACTCACGGGCTGCCATTATAGTCTGGCCACTGTCTGAAAGTCCTTCCAGCACAGCTACAAATCGTCCCTTCTGGTCAGATGTATAGAACTCTATTTCCGATTTTCCGCTTGCAGGTATTACCTGGCTGGGTATCCACTGAAGGGTAGTTCGCATATCTGGCAGGCGATTGCCGGTAGTACCGGCTTTGGCATAGTCGGGAGCATAAAACTCGCGCCGCAGTTGCAATCCTTCATAATCCACCATAATCACAGAAGGATCCAGATCAAATGCATCAAACTTGCCTTTATAAGTTTCAAAACTTACGATACCGGAAAAAGCTGCAGCCCCCAGCACGTAACGGCGGGTGACTACATCCAGTCTTTTCAGTTTAATCGGATCATAACCGAATATCTTATTATGATCTGCCAGGGGTATACCATCCAGCAACACGAGCACATTTTCATCATAGGCCTGTCCGTACAAACCGTCATGCACTACGATATTCGGCTTTCCATTACGCATAGATATAGTAGTGGGGAAAACGTATTCTCTGAATGTTTCTTCCACGGTGCTGAATCGCTTATAATCATCCATTTTGTATACATACTCCGCTTTACCGTAAAAAGGCAGTGTATCGCGCAGAGCCGGAGAAAGAAAGTGACGAAGGCTATCTGCCAGAAACAGGTTTTGCGCCTGCATAGCAATGCTTCGTTGCACCAACGCTTCTTCCTGTTTTTTATCCAGAACCACCAATGGCAACTGCCGGTCAGACCTTTCTTCGGCAAAGGGGTTAATTACATCAATCCGGTACTTGCTCATGGAGTCGCTTACCACTTTCATAACGATCTCACCGGGGCCATAATAATTATTTACTTCAAAAAATACATATCCGTCGCTGTTACTTCTGGCCGCCTGGAAGCTATAGGGCACTGCCGGAGCAGACAGGTAACAAAGAATACTTCCTCCAGGCTGACCGGTAGTCTTGTTTATCACTCTTCCGCCCATCAGATGTCCTCCTATTTCGGGCATATGTTTCCAGGTAGTTTTACCGCCTGATGTCCAGGCAAAACGACGCCAGCCATGCGTCAGCAGCAGGTTATCTGTTGCTTCTTCCACGCCCGCATCACCAGAAAAATAATATCCCGGAGACTCAATGGTCCCCAACAGATCGTCCTGCAGCCAGCGATAGGTCTGAATACTGGCTACATCCAGTCCCCCATTTACCGGGACCTGATATACCGCAATTGAATAATTTATACTGTCTGTAGCCTGCTGACCTGTTGCGGTTACTCCCAGTGTTACTTTATCTCTTTTTGTAAACTGGTTTTTGCTGAGCGAAAGATCGGCATTCAGTTTAGTGTCGGGTCGTACAAAGACGAGTCGCTCGGCTACGGGTTGTTGCTGGCTATTGAATAATGTAATGAAGTTAATACCAGGGGCCAGGCGTGATTTTTCCAACTGGGCAGTTGCGTCCGCATTGTTCCCGGTCTGCAACTGTACCGCCTGACGAACTCCTGAGCGGGTATGTGCCACCACCGTCAGCAATTCACTTGGTCCGGTTGTAGCCGCGCGAACCTGCAGGGCGCCCCCCCCTGTGGTCGTTACATTCAGCAGATAACCGCTTGCTGCGGCTGCCGGAATGTTTTGAGTCAGCACCCGTCCATTTTCCAGTTGTACACGCACACGGTAAGTTTCATTGGCCTGCGGTGTGAAGCTAAAACGGCCAATACCAAAACGGTGTGTCTGAAGCTGGGTTAACGTATCTCCCTTTGCGTTCAGCAATATACCCGTTGCAGTTGCACCACGTCCATCTTTACCTGTTATTTTAAATGCAACGGTTGACTGGTGTCCCTGCAGCAATTGACCGCCTTCGGGATAAAAATCAATCGTTGCAGACAGGCTATCGATTCTCTCTGCGGTAGGAGTTATACTAACTGTATTGGTAACACCGATCGAAGTTTCATAAAAATGAGGTGTTTTCTCATTACGCATCAGGCTGGTGTAGGCGCGTAACAGATAATGGTCTGTGCGGAGGTTGGTGGGAAGATAAAACGAGCCCTCTCCACCTCTTTTTGACAATGAGACCTTGGCCTGCAATACTGGTTTACCATTGCGATCCAATAGTTCTACATAGGCTACCTTACTGAGTCTGGAAGGTTTGTACGACGATGCATCCATACCATATACCTGAAACCAGATAATCTCGCCTGCCAGGTACTGGGGTTTATCGGTACGTACATATACCCGCTCCTGGTAGTCGGTACCTGCTGCCGTTGCAGCCTGGGCATTGATCCTGGCTTCGGCGGTAGTCTGAGCCTGTATATCTTTTGCAGCTCCCGCGAGCGTCATCAGAATCAATCCCCCAATCAGCTTTTTCTTATTCATTGCAACACACTTGAACATGTATACTTGGTTTTGGATGTGTAATAAGGTCTTTCGTTATTTTTTACCAGAAAGACGGGCGGGTTTTAGTTCCGTTACGTTTGGTACAATCCACACAAACACCGTAAGAACCAAAATAAGCTTTGGGAACATTGGTACCTGGCGGGATGTCGGCCTCATAAGGCGAGTAGCCGAGTATTTCGAAATAATAAAAAACGCTGTCGGGAGTGACCGTCTGTACTTCACAAATCTGCGGGAAACGCCAGTCCGGCACCTGGCTTGCATTGATGAAAATCCGTTGCTCTTCTACCGAGGAAGCTGTGACATAACCAATAACAGGTTCAGCCGGATCCGTCAAACAGGTTATATTCCCTTTTACTTCAGAAGGCTGCGCATCAAAAATAGTTCCGATGCTTTCCGTATTCTTACGCAGCAGGTCATAAAACTCATAAGCATCTTTATCCAGCGCATACTGGCGTACAAGTATGCTGTATCGAACACTGAGGCGGTCATCGCCATTGGAAAATCCTGTTACCGGCATTTTTGAAATCACATCCGATTGCAGGCGGTTGGTTGTTCCTACCAGGATATTGGCAGAACTTCTGTTACGCCAGCAGACCGAAACATCTTCTGCAGGCATTACCCGTTCTCGCACCCTCCTGTTTTCATAAATATATTTTGAAAAATAGTACGTGCGTATTTCCCAGGTCTCATCATACTCCCAGCGATAATATTTTGTTTTATTTGTTTCATCATGGCTATTGACCATAATATCCACTCCACCGGTTGCTGACCGGCCCCAGGTTACACTATCGATAGGGGGTGTTGTCTTTGCCACTACATAGGCTGATAGATATTCTTTTCCGTTTGTTGTCTTCACCCTCAGCCGGTATTCATTGCCAATTGCCAGATTAAGATTGGGATGTACATACAGGCCATTGCCCTGGTAGGACAACGAAACAGAGGAATTGTCTTTGCCTTCAACCGTCACAACTGCATTGGCTTCACCCGTTATGGCACTGGTTCTGTCTATTTGTGTGGTACGTGTAATACGCACATTGGTAGCACCCTGTCCAGCATTGAGTGTTGCCTCTATCACCAGATAGTTTGGCGCCCTGGCTACCACATCCGGAAGATAAGGGTCCCTGCAGCCGGTTCCCAGCAGCAGGAAGAATGAAACGACCAGTAAAAAAAATCTATACATATTCAGCTCCTGATATACTATAAATACAATAAGATTTGTTTACCAGAAAGAAGGACGGGTTGTTGATCCTTTCCGGTCTCTGCAATCCACACAATAATCATACGACCCTTTGTAGCTTTCCACACGATTGGTAAGCGGATTAATATTCGCGTCAAACGGTTTGTAGCCACCTATTCCAAAATAATACGAGACGCTGTCAAGCGTCACCGTTTTATTGTCACAATCCTGGAGCGAACGCCAGTCCGGCACTTCACTGGCCGAAACAAAAAGGCGTTTTTCCTGAAGTGAAGAAGCGGTTACAAATCCAAGAACGAGCTCTTCCGGATCGCTGACGCAGGTTATGTTTCCCCGAACCTCAGAAGGCTGGGCATCAAAAATAGTTCCGATGCTTTCTGTATTCTTGCGCAGCAGATCATAAAACTCGTATGCTTCTTTGGTAAGCGCATATTGACGCACCATTATACTGTACCGAAAACTCAACCGATCATCTCCCATCGGAAAACCCGTGAGCGGGTACTTTGATACCACATCAGATTCCAGGCGGGCAGTTGAGCTCAGCATGATGCGTGTAGAGCTTGTATTTCTCCAGCATACAGATACGTCTTCTGCCGGCAATACGCGCCTGCGTACAGAACCATTTTCGTATACATAGTTAGAAAAAAAGGTTGAGCGTATTTCCCAGGTCTCATCATATTCCCAACGGTAGTACCTCGTTTTACCAGCATCATCATGGCTATTGACATAAAAGCCTATTCCACGATCCGCAGAACGTTGCCAGCTGATGCTATCTATGGGCGGTGTTGTTTTTGCTATTACATACTCAGATAAATACTCCTTCCCGTTGCTGGTACGTACACGCAACCGGTATTCATTATCGATTACCAGGTTCAGGTCGGGGTGTACATATACACCATTGCCCTGGTAAGAAAGCGATACAGTTGAATTATCCTTCCCCTCTACTGTCACCAAAGCATTTGCCTCGCCAACGATGGCATTTGCCCGGTCTATCTTGGTTGTACGGGTAATACGTACAGCAGTGCCACCCTGCCCTGCATTGAGCACCCCTTCAATTACCAGGTAATTGGGGGCATCGGCTACAATATCAGGCAGATATTGCTCGCGGCAACCTGTGCCAAGCAATAACACGAGCGAAATAAGAAGAAGAAACGACTTATGCATTATTAAAATCTGATATTATAGTTTATAAATGGTATTACACTGCCAAAAATTGAAAGCTTATATCCATTCACCAGGCCATTTTCTGAAACGAAGTAAACCGAATACGGGTTCTTGCGTCCCAGGAGGTTATACAATCCGATTGTCCATGAACCGTGTGTACGCTGATGCACTTTGTGGTTGCCATCTATGTTCATGGAGAAATCCATCCGGAAATAATCCGGTATCCGGTACGCATTCCGGTCTGAATAAAGTACCCGCTGCGATCCTGCATAATAGTAGCGGCCAATAGGTAATGTTATCGGACGACCGGTACTGTACGAGCCGTTTAATGATACACTAAAACGATGGCTTACTCTGAAGTTTCCGGTAAGTGTTACGTCATGTGGCTTATCGTAGTTGGCAGGATAGAATTTACCATTGTTGACGAGGATACCCAGATCCGGATCATCTGAGCGCAACAGCACGCGCGAATAGGTATAGCTGACCCATCCATTCAGTTTACCACCGGGTTTTTTAACCAGTACTTCCACTCCATAAGCCTTACCGCGGGTATTGATTACGTCTGTTTCAATATTCTGATTGAGCAACAGCGTAGCACCCGGTTTATAATCCAGATAATCCTGTATCCGTTTGTAGTACAGCTCAACGGATGTCTCGATCGTATTTTGTTTGAGGTTCTTATAGAATCCCAATGAAACCTGATCGCCGCGTTGCGGCTTAATATTGGGATCGCTCAGTTTCCAGATATCAGTCGGCGCAATAGCGGTTGTATTAGACAACATATGGATATACTGACGCTGAGAGTTGTACCCTGCTTTTACTGAGAAAGAAGGGGTAAGTGAGTAGCGGATAGAAAACCGGAATTCGGGACCGGAATAGCTATTGATTACTTTTCCTTTCCCATAACTGCGGGTATCTGTGCGGTTTCCTTCAGTTACCGGCAGACCGGGTGCATAATAATCCACCGACTGCGGACCCAGGTATTGATAAAGGGAGAAACGAAGACCGGTATTAATTGACAGTTTATTGCTGGGATTGAAGCGGTGCGTAATGTACGCTGCTGACTCCAGTGCCTGCTCTGCTTCCACTTCTTCTTTTTGCACCAGCGATCCTTTGCCATTGGGCTCATAGGTACCGGGATCCAGTTTGTAACGCAGCGTACTGAGTCCAAAATCGAAGCCGTGCTGCTGGTTGAGATAGTACACAAAATTGGTACGCAGATACAGCTGCTGTATAGCGAATTTTAATGCAAATGCATTGGCCTCATTGGCATCGCTGGTCACTTTATACTGGTATTGATCATAGCCGCCAATAAACTCAGCGGTAAGGCGCCGGCTGAAATTACGTTTCCATTTCAGCGAAAAGTTGCGGTTTGAATAACCATAAATTGTGTCGCTGTTGAGCGCAAAACGGTCATTGCTGAAGTACCCGGAAAAATAAAGGTTATTGGTACTGTCAATGCGGTGGCTGATACCCAGGTTCACATCCTGAAATGCAGCCTTACTGTTTTTGTATTCATCCGGAAGGATTTTCAGCAACCAGTTGGCATAAGTAGTACGGGCACCGAGAATGAAAGATGTTTTATCCTTATCAATTGGGCCTTCAAGGTGTATACGGCTGGTAACAGGTCCCACGCCAGCCGACCCGGTTATCTTTTTCTTATTCCCTTCGCGGCTATTGATATCCAGTACAGAAGCCAGACGGCCACCAAACTTGGCAGGTATGCTGCTTTTGTACAGTTCAATCTCATTTACAACTTCGGGATTGAATGCGGAGAAAATACCGAAGAAGTGTGATGGATTATAGATAGTAGATTCATTGTACAGGATCAGGTTCTGATCGGCTGAGCCGCCGCGTACGTTGAAGCCGGTACTGGCTTCACCCACCGTCTTTACACCAGGCAGGCTGGTGATCACGCGCAGGATATCTGCTTCACCAAATACGGAAGGAACTTTACGGATAGTTTGGATATCCAGACGCGCCACACCCATATTCACATTGGTAACGTTGAGTGTTTTGCGCGATGACACTACCACCTCTTTAAGGGTAGTGACCTGCTCAGCCAGTTCTACATCGAGCTTGCCATCGGAGTAAACAGCCAGTTGCAGTTTGGTGTCGCGCATACCGAGTCCCAGGATATTGAGTGTGTACTTACCGGCAGGCACTGTGAGTGAATAGTTTCCGTAACTGTCAGTGACGGTATAGTAGCGTGAATCGATGAAGACAGATGCGTTTACAACAGGCTCTCCGGTTTTGGCATTACGGACCGTACCGGTTACAATTGCATTGCCCCGGGCTGTATTGGTTTTTATTCCAATTTCATACAATTTATTCTCCGAGGTTACCACCCGGCTTTTTTTCTGTGCCAGGTCATAATCAACGAGTGAATCGGCCATGGGTACGGGTGATGGGCGACCCGGAGTCGGGAAAAAGCCGGCTGGCAATGTAGTGGCTATTCTTGCTCCCCTGGTTACATATATGTTGTTGTCGGCATCAACTGCGAATTGAAGAAGGGTGCCTTTAAAGGCTTTTTCCAGCAGGGAGGAAAGCAATTCATTGTCTGCCCGCAGATTCACCTCGAGCGAGTCGAGTTTTTTACTGTCATAAAAAAAGTGAACCGGCGCCTGGGCTTCCAGTTTTTCAAAAAAATCCGGCAATTGCATCTTTTCAAACACACCTGTGATGCGAATCTCCGTTTTCTGACGGGCCTGAGCCTGTGTACCCAGCATTAATACAAGCAGTAGTAAGGAAGATATGATTCGCATGCTAGTGATTAGATTGGTTGAAAGTGTGGGCAATGATTTTAAGGGCTTCAGCCGGGTTCTTTTTAAACCGGACTCCGGCAGATTTAAGCGCCTGCTGTATTTCCTGACGTTTTTCGCGGGTAATACCTGAAAGTTGTTTTTGACTGCTCACTGAGATCACTTCCCCCTTCCAGACAGCATAGTAGCGAGATTTATCCATAAACTCTTTTTCCACATGCTGGTCAACTATCCGCTCTTCAAGCAGGCGAAAACGATAGGCATATATGGTAAGAGGTCCCTCTTCCAGTACTTCATAGTAACCGGTTCTGGGCATACCTGTTTGTTCGGTTGATAAACGGACAAATTTCAGGTCATTGAATTGAAATGCCTGAACACGGTCTCCATACAATACCAGTGGTATTCCGCTTGGATGCCGGATTAAAAGCTCATCTCTGTATATATCATACAACACCGGCATCTGATGATACCATACGCCTTCATAACAAACAGAACCTAAGGTCCAGTCTTTTACGGCATAAAATGCACTGCCCTTGATGGCAGCGTATCCGCTTGAAAACTGACGTCCATTATAAATAGGTAAAAGCTCGCCCCGGTTTGTGAGGTAACGGGAAATAATGCTGTCTTCGGCTGGATTGGCCGGTCCATTGTTTATAGCAACAGACTGTGCGGCAGCAGTAAAGGATAGGGCCAGCATGACGCATAGCCCCTGCAATTTTCTCATGTAAAGCATTTTATTAATACGAACCCGATTGTGACAACGAAAAACCCCAAACCGTTGCAATGGTTTAAACAACAACAGCTTCAGGAAACGATCGTTAGCCATTCCGTCCAGAGCCCTGGCAGGATTCCGAAAATACGGGCTTTCTTTTTTATAACAATCGCTTCTGCCGATATTTCCTGCCGCTCAGCAATTAATCTGTGCCAGTCGCCAATTTTACAGAAGAATCGTCGGTCCCTTCACCATATTCACTAATCAGCTCTGCCACAAGCGCCGTCCAGCCTGTCTGGTGGCTTGCACCCAGTCCCCGGCCTGAATTGCCATGGAAGTATTCGTAAAATGAAACCAGTTGCTCATTGCCTGGTTGTTGATAAAACCAACCGTAATCGCCATACAATTTTCTCCTTCCGTCCATATCCTGTTCAAAGAGGCTGATAATTCTTCTGGTAAGACCCTGAGATACCTGGGCAAGGTTCATCATAACACCCGATCCGGAAGGATACTCTACCTTAAGGCTATCACCATAAAACTCGCCATATTTTCGCAACGACTGGATAATCAGAAAATTAATAGGCATCCAAACGGGACCACGCCAGTTGCTGTTGCCTCCAAACATGTCTGATGTAGCATCACCGGGGTCATAACGTATACTGTACATATTGCCCTCTACAACTACCGAGTAAGGGTGCTGATCATGATATTTAGACAATGCTCTTATACCTCCGGTAGACAGGAAGCCTTCTTCATCCAGCAAACGCTCCAGCATTTTTATCAGTTTTTCCCTGGGCACCAGCGACAACAGCAATTCGCCATCATCGCTACGCTCTTCGTTTGGCCAGAATTTATTGTTTTTTTTCCGGTAATTCTCAAACCAGGAAATACGCTTATGAAAATCGGTGAGGCGATCCAGGACTTTCTGACTGATGCTGGAAACAGCATACAGGGGCGTTATACCTACTACAGACTGAATGCGAAGCGGCACTGGGTCGGCTCCGGTAATACAAAGCACATCATAAAAGAAATTATCTTCTTCGTTCCAAAGACCATGTTCATTGAGCGATTCAGCTATCAATACAAAGTGTTCAAAAAACTTTGTTGCTGTATCTTCAAAAGACTGATCATGCATGGCTATCTCCAGCGCCATTTCCATCATATCCAGCGCATATGTACCCATCCAGCTGGTACCATCTGCCTGCTCCAGTTGTATTTCGCCGGGAAAATGAAAGCTGCGGTTAAATACACCAATATTATCAAGGCCAAGAAACCCGCCTTCAAAAATGTTGTTGCCATTCACATCTTTGCGGTTGATCCACCAGGTAAAATTGATCAGCAGTTTATGGAAAACCTTTTTCAGGAAGGCTACATCACCTGTGCCTTTCTGCCGCTTTTCAATATTATAAACCTGCATGGCAGCCCAGGCCTGTACGGGAGGGTTCACGTCACTGAAATTCCATTCATACGAAGGCAGTTGCCCATCGGGCTTCATATACCATTCGCGCATCACCAGCAATAGCTGGTGTTTGGCAAAGGTGGGATCCACCACTGCCATTGATATACACTGAAAAGCCAGGTCCCAGGCTGCATACCAGGGATACTCCCATTTATCGGGCATCATAATGATGTCCTGGTTTTTGAGATGTTTCCAGTCACTGTTTCGCCCATGTTGCTTCGAAGCGCTAACGGGCGTAATGCCATCGCTGTTACTCAGCCATTCCTCTATATCAAAATGGTAGTATTGTTTGCTCCATAATACACCTGCCAGGGCCTGCCGCTGAATCCGGGCCATGTCACGGCTCATTCCCTTCGGAAGAATAGCTGCATAAAAATCATCCGCCTCCTGTTTGCGCACAGTAAACACATCTTTAAATCCATTGGCAAAAGGGTTATCAACCCATTTATTGTTGAGGCGGCAATAAAACGTGCGTGTAGCCCCGCCGGCCAGCTTCATCTTATAAGATGGCGAAAATTTGGTACCCGCTTTTCGTTTGCTAAGCTCTGACACATTTTTCCCCTGTATTACAGCGCCATGAAAGGCATCTTTGGTAAAGATGCTGGTATTGGGTGTGCCCGTAACTATCTCGGTGTTGGTCTCATTTTCTGTAAAGAATATCTTATCGGCTGGCTGGAAGTAAAAGTAGTATTCGCCCAACCGTTCATGTACCGCCTTTACCGTTGTTTTGTTGACATAGGAAATAGATGGCTTCTCCTTAAAGCTGCCCTGGTCCCAGCGATTATAAAACCAGAGTGTAGGCAACAAAGTGAGTTCTGCCGGCTTATTATACCGGTTGGTAATATCTATTTTAATAAAAATATCCTGCGATCCCTGCTTGGCGTAGGTAACCAGTACATCAAAATACTGGTTGTTGTTAAATACACCTGTATCCAGTATCTCATATTCCGGATCTTCTTTGCTCAGACCGGCATTTTTTGTCCGCAGCTGATCGTATGGAAACGCCTGCTGCGGATATTTATACAGGTATTCCATGTAGTAATGTGTAGGCAGGTTATCGAGATAATAATATAATTCCTTCACATCTTCTCCATGATTACCCTGCGGGTTACCCAGGCCAAAAAGCCGTTCTTTCAGAATCGGATCCTGTCCATTCCATAAAGCGATACAAAAACAGAGATTTCCAAAATAATCAGATATACCCGCCAGGCCGTCTTCGCCCCACAGGTAAGATCTGCAATGAGCATGTTCAAAGGGGAAATAATGCCAGGCATCGCCATTGGGACTGTAATCTTCACGTACAGTTCCCCATTGCCGCTCACTCAGATAGGGCCCCCATTGAGCCAGTGGTATTTCTTTAGTGGCATTAACAGCCAGTCGTTGATGTTCTGCAGTCATAATAAAATATACACACGCCTTCCAAAAATGATCAAATAGCAAAAATAATGTTTATGTACCGATACACGATCCCCACAAATACAGGAGGCCCTGCCAGTAGGTATAACCAGCGGGGCCAATCGTTAGAAAGTATAAGATACGAAAAGTACCGTTAACAGCTTACTGATAACGCTGCTGAAGGCTTACCAGTATCTTTTTCTCTGCTTCACCCAGTTGCGCAGATGAATCTGCAGGAAAAAAATGAAGTTTGAATGATTGTATGGGAGCGGCTGGTTGCTTTATATTATAACCGATGATACGCAGTGCCTGCATGGGATCGAACCCAACGGGTACCTGTACAGTAGTAGTATCGTACCAAAAACCATAGCCTTCTGTAGCCAGTCGTTGCCAGGGAAAATAGCGATTGGGATCAACTTTTCTGCCCGGGGCCACATCAGCATGTCCTACAAAGTTAGCCGCCGGAATATTGTAAGCCCTTTTCAATCTGCCCAGCAATTGCAGGAGACTGCTTATCTGCGCTTCAGAAAAGCCTTCAGAGCCGTTGTTATCGAGTTCGATCCCAATACTGCTGCTATTGATATCAGTTGCATTTCCCCATTTACTGACACCGGCATGATGAGCACGCAGCAGATCATTGAGCATATGAAAAACGGTACCATCACGGCAGATCACATAATGTGCACTTACCTGCGTTCGCGGAAGTGTAAACGTACGTAGGGTCTGGTCGCAGCTGTTCTGCGCAGTGTGATGGATTACTACAATATTGGGACGTCGTATACTGAAGTTCGTGGTACCTACCCAGTCTGCTGCATAAGCTAGTCCAGCCGAGTCACGCAGGGGATATTCCCGCAGCAGGCGGGCCATTTGCTTTGCCTGTTTTTTATAATCCCGGTTGGTGGCAACATACTGACTTTGCTTGCATGCCGAAAAAATTACAAATGCAAATAATGGCATTAGCAGCGGCCACTTCGGAGAATACTGAATCGGATATTTCATGTATACATTATTTCATGGCAGCAGATCCACGCGACCAATCGGCCAGGATTGCCTGCTGCAATGCATCAGGATTTGCGATCTTTTTAATTTCAAAAGAAGCTTTACGTTGTACTGCAGAGCGGATACTCAGTTCTTTTAATATACCGCCCTGTATGGTTTTCAGCTTTATTTCTGCTCCGGGCTCACTGCTTTTCAGCCAATTCTCCAGTACTGCACGTGTCGCTTTTTGTCCATTGATTTCTGTTATCACGTGGCGTCCTCTGACACCTGCTTCCCAGGCCGGCGACTGCCAGTCAACCTGACCTACATAAAGGCTGTCGTTGCGTGTTTGGGTGGTGAAGCCCAGCCAGGCTCCGGGTTGAGCGCGTGCTACGGTATCGATGCTCAGGCCGGCATAAGACAGTATTGCAGGATAATCGAGTTCTTTTGTGGTATGTGTGTACTCAAAGAAAGAAGCCAGCGATACACCAGCCGCCGCCTCACAGGCTATCTGAAATTCAGCATCGGTATATCCGCGGCCTTTTTCTTTGTAATATTTATAATACAACGTACGCATTACATCATCCAGCGATTTTTTGTTCTGGCTGTGATGCCGGATAGTAAAATCCAGCAACGTGCCTACAACGGGTCCTTTGTCGTAATAAGAAATGGTTTTATTCACTTCATCTGCTGTGCGGCCAAACGGCCCATCAGACCAGGTATCATAACTGGCCTGCACGAGTGATTGATATAACCTGCCGGGTTTGCCTTCAAATGCCAGTATATTGCCGCGGAGATTTGCAATCATTTCGTCCTCCGTGGTAATGCCGGCCCGGCGCAATATCAGGTACTCATAATACACGGTAAGTCCTTCTGCAATCCAAAGCAGGTTAGTCCGATTACCATTCAGGTAATCAAACGGCCCCAGTTCAAACGGGCGTATACGTTTAGCGTTATAATGATGAAAATATTCGTGTGCAATAAAATTGAGTACGCGTACCCGGGCGCTCCGTTCGTGCAAACCATTGCCGCTAAAACTAATGGTAGTGGAATTGAGATGCTCTATTCCTCCCTGGCCCGGACCTATGCCAATAATAGTATAATCCTTAAAGGGTATATCGCCGACAAGATCTGCAGCAGCCGTGGTGATTTTTTTCAGATCGTCCATCAGCGACTGCCCATCAAACTCTCCCATTTTATAACCAACAAAATAATGAGGAACTCCCTTTACTACAAATGGCGGCAGTGAGTCAAGATTACCTGCCAGTAAGGGGCTGTCATAAAGCACATCAAAGTCTGAAGCGGCAAAACTATGTGGCTGACCGGGTACCTTTTCCAGACCGGTTACTACCTGTTTCCAGGCTTTATAGGGCTTTACAGTAAGCTTAACCGGCTTTTGTATGCCTCCTTCGGGATACATACATACAGATGCGGGAACTATATAACCACGGGAAGTATCCAGGTAAGAATTGGCTACGAAGGCCCGTGCGGCCTTTACATCATAGGTTACTTTTACTGCCCCCGTACGTGGCCAGCTGATCTTCCAGCTATTGCTGTCGGTTTTTTCCCAATTGAGCGGACGGCCTGTAGCATCGGTGGCGGCAAAATTGCTGACCTGTCTGGCATAATCGAGCCGTTGATAATAGCCGGGAGACCATACGGGCATATGCAGCAGCAAAAAAGCGGATGTGCTCCGCGGCACCTGCATAGAAACCCTGATCTGCTGAGAGGCTGGCTGCTCCAGCGAAACAGTAAACGAAACAGGAGCTCCTGATTGAGCAGTTAACGTAGTATATACGCCTATAAGACATGCCAGAAGCATCCCGTAGCGTAAGTAATAGTTGAGCATAGTCCGAAAGGTAAGTAATTGGATTAATTTTCCCGGACCATTCATCCCTATTCCAGTATCTGCTCTATACGGGTGAGTTTACCATCGCGTGTCATCCCTTCGATTACTACCCGGAATGCCTGCGAAAAATCATTGTTATAAAAACTGAAGTTGATCTTTTCTTTACCCGGACTGGCTATCAATTGCGGATTCCAGTAAAGAGTGGTACGCATATCTTTCTTATCCTGATCCTGCTTGAATGAGCTATAGTTGGGTGAATAAAATTCGCGTATAGCCGTATAACCGGTGACCACATTACTGGGCAATCCTTTGCCCGGTTCCGATTTCACATCATTGCCCTTCCGTGTATAAATAGCAATCGCTCCATTGGCACCATTGATAGAACCCATAAATGGCGGGCGTAACACTTTTATATAGGCAACATCGCTTGCGGATATGGAAGATATCATGGTGGCATCGGTGGGAATTTCATTAAGGAAAAGCTGGGGAGTGCCGCCGCGCCACTGCATGGAAGGATTACCTCCTGCCGCATTAGTAATTTGCAACCCGGCTACTTTGCCCTGCAGATAAGTAAAAATATTGAGATTGGCTGATGCCAGCGGATCACTCAACAGGTCAAACGAATATCCATCGCCTCCTGAAAAAAGTCCGGAAGCGTATTTTTCATCCATCAGTTGCTCGGGTGTCTTTGTTCTTGATTTTACGACCACATTCTCCAGCAGTTTGCCTTCATAGAGTTTTAGCAGATCCTGCTCCTGTTTTGCCAGCTGCATATGCCGGTAAAAACCGGTAGTGTCTGGCGAAGGATTGGCGAAGCGTCCACTCGCACTGAGATTTGATGTGAGTGCCGGCAACTTGTTTTCCAGGAATCGCACGCTGGCACTGTTCATCTTTTTGCCTTTCGAAAACTGGTAATAAATCGTAGTGGAATCGAAAAGAATAAGGGTGGGTTCCACAAACTGTCCATCGGGCTGCAACTGTACCACCATCACATTTCCTTCTGCATTCTTGGGTTTGCTCATTAAGATGATGGATTGCGCTTCCTTCAATTCAGCAGCTGTAGCTCCGTACACCCGGCCTGATACCGTCAGATATGTAGTATCGCGGGGATAACTGATAGTGGGCAATTTGCCGCTGGCCACGTCTTCCCACTTAAAGCGACGCCAGCCGTGGGTCAGCATTACCAGATCCAGATGACGGGCCACGGTGTCGCTGGTGCTGCTGAAATAATAGCCCGGCTTATAGACCTGGCCTTTCAAATCGCCGGTAAGCAGCAAACGGGTTATAATGTTATCGCTGCTGTCTGTTTCTATACCTGCATCTGTAATCGATACCGAAAGATTAGCCGTCAGATTATCCGGAATGGTTACTTCTATATCATTACGGGCTCTCTTGTTCATGCCCCAGTGTTTTACTTCCAACCCGGGCGTAAACACATATTCCTGATTATTAATATAAGTGATTCGCTCGGCAAGCGGCTGCCATTTGTCGTCAAAAGCTGTAATAGTCAGGATACCGGAGGGCAAATCCTGGGTTGGTATCACTCCTTTTATTTCACCGGCCTTACTGTCTTTTGCCAGTTTAAATACCATTACCTGGCCCATAGTGCCAACGAGATAAATCTGTCCGGGATCAAATGATCCGCCCCGCTCTACTGATACTGCGAAATATCTTTTGTCTTTGATGGGAGATACCTGCAATGTTATACCGGTTGCTTTTGCCGACGGCAGGGGCGTTTTCTTTTCTGTACCACGTGCATCTTTCCATACTGCGGTAAATACATCACCGGTATTGGGAGTAATAAAGACCACACCCATACCATCGTGCTGCACGCGAAGGCTGTCTATCACTTTACCAGCAGCGTTGGTCACTACTCCTTTTATATTTACCGGTATGCCATATTCGTCATGGGCTTTAAATGCCACTTTATTCACTAAGCCCTGTATCATATCGCCACCTTCAGGAAAAAATTCGAGATAAGTAGCTGGCTGGGGCTTGTTTTTGGCAACACCGGATGCCTGCAGCACGCGTATATCTTTATTGTACAAAAAGGCTGAATCAAAATTGAGCATCCACCGCGTATAACCGCGGGCATGGATGTATTTTCCGGTGTAACCGGCCGGCAGATCAAACTGACCGTTTGTAGTTCCTTCGTAAAGCGGGCTTGATGTGCGGCCAATAAGTTTTCCTGTCTCATCGGTCCAGTCGATATAGAAATTCTTGCTCGCATCGGCCGGAAACGGGCCTTCCATAAGGTATACCTTAAACCAAATAGTCTCACCCGGCGAATAAGCGGCCTTGTCGTAATGCAGATAAGCCCGCTCCTGTGAGAATTCTGCGCCGTAACGCTCCAGTGTGGATTCAAAATTTTGCGCCTGCAGCCCGGCAAAGGTCAGGAATAAAAACAGTAACGTACAGCTCAGACGGATCATCAGTAATCAGATTTACAGACAGGAAAGAAATGACCCTGTAAATTAAGTTAAGAATGGAAAGTAAACAAAGAATGAAGGAATAAGGTAAAAGATAAAAGGCAAAGGAATGTTAAGAATCCCTTTGCCTTTTACCTTTTTCCTTATCCCATCACTCACATATTCCTCCTGTACTGCCCGCCTACTTCATACAGCGCATGCGTGATCTGCCCCAGGGTACAATAACGGACTGCATCCATAAGTGCGGCAAACAAATTGCCGTTTTCAACAGCTACTTGCCGGAGCTGACGGAGACTGGTTTCGGCCTGCTGTGCATGCCGTTTTCTGAAGGCCTGCAAATTGGTTATCTGCAGTTCTTTTTCTTCGGCAGTACTGCGTATTACCTCCCGTGGCACAATAGTAGGACTCCCCTTACTGTTCAGGAATGTATTTACGCCGACCAGCGGCAGCTCACCGGTATGTTTAAGATGTTCATAATGCAGGCTCTCTTCCTGTATCTTATTGCGCTGATACATCCGCTCCATAGCGCCCAGCACTCCTCCACGCTCGGTAATGCGATCAAATTCTGCCAGTACAGCTTCTTCCACGAGGCTGGTCAGTTCTTCGATGGCAAAGCTACCCTGGATGAAGTTCTCGGTACGGGCCGTTCCCATCTCCCGGTTTATAATAAGCTGAATAGCCATGGCGCGGCGTACGCTCTCTTCGGTAGGAGTTGTGATAGCTTCATCGTACGCATTTGTGTGCAGGGAATTGCAGTTGTCGTAAATGGCATATAATGCCTGCAGGGTGGTGCGAATGTCGTTGAAGTCGATCTCCTGCGCATGCAAACTGCGCCCCGAGGTCTGAATATGATACTTCAGCATCTGGCTCCGCTTGTTAGCCTTGTATTTATACTTCATGGCTTTGGCCCAGATGCGCCGGGCCACCCGGCCAATCACGCTGTACTCCGGATCCATACCATTGCTGAAAAAGAACGAAAGGTTGGGCGCAAAATCATCAATATTCATTCCGCGACTGAGATAATACTCCACATAGGTAAACCCATTGGCCAGCGTAAATGCGAGCTGTGTAATGGGATTGGCACCTGCTTCTGCAATGTGATAGCCGCTGATGCTGACACTATAGAAATTACGCACCTTTTGTTCAATAAAATATTCCTGTACATCGCCCATCAGCTTGAGGGCAAATTCTGTAGAAAAAATACAGGTATTCTGTGCCTGGTCTTCTTTCAGGATATCTGCCTGCACTGTGCCCCGTACCTGTTGCAGAGCAGTTTGCCGGCATTGTTCATATACGTCCGCAGGCAGTACTTCTTCGCCGCTTAACCCCAGCAGGCGAAGCCCCAGTCCATCGTTGCCCTCCGGCAACTGGTCCGGAAAAGCCGGATTAAAGTAACGAGGGGGATTATCACCGAATTTATTTCGTTTCAGTTCATCCACCCGGTCCCATAAGTCCAGTTCAGTTATTTTCTTTTCACATTGCTGATCAATTGCTGCATTCATAAAAAATGCCAGGAGCATGGGAGCCGGACCGTTGATGGTCATAGATACAGAGGTACGCGGATCGCAGAGATCAAAACCACTGTAGAGCTTTTTGGCATCATCAACCGTGGCGATGCTCACGCCGCTGTTGCCGATTTTGCCATAGATATCCGGGCGATAATCGGGATCTTCTCCGTAGAGTGTAACGCTGTCAAAAGCAGTAGAAAGCCGCTTGGCTGGCTGCCCTGCACTTACATAATGAAATCGCTTGTTGGTGCGTTCCGGCCCGCCTTCGCCCGCAAACATGCGTGTAGGGTCTTCGCCCTCCCGTTTCAACGGGAATACGCCGGCGGTAAAAGGAAAATGACCGGGTACGTTTTCCTGTGCCTGCCATTGCAGCAGGTCACCCCAGTCTTTGTAACGCGGTAATAATACTTTGGGAATACGCGTACCGCTCAGACTGGTTGTAAACATGGGCTGGCTTATAACCTTATCCCGTACGGTATATTCGTAATAATCTTTTTGATATTCGTTCCACTTATCGGGCCAGTGCTGAATCAACTTACGGCTTACCGGTGTAAGCTGATCTCTCAGCGCATCGATCTGTTTTTGTAAAACCTGTATCAGTTCGGCGGGGGCAGCGGTTTGCTGCAGAACCTCCAGCGAACCCTGCAACTGATAGATACGGCTGGCGATAGCGGCCTGTTCTTTTACCAGCTGATCATAGCCCCGGTTGGCTTCGCTGATCTCGCTCAGGTATCTTGCCCGGCTGGCAGGAATAACCGCCTGCGATACCGAAGCAGTTTCGGGAAAACTGAATTCACCAAAATACACACCGGTCTTTGCTTCTAATTTGGCCAGCAACTGGGTAAATAAGCGATTTACGCCTTCATCATTGAAGCGACTGGCCATTGTGCCTATAATGGGCAGGTCGGCATCGGTCGCTGTCCAGAGCCCATGGTTACGTTTATATTGCTTCCGCACGTCTGCCAGCGCATCGAGCGCTCCGGCCTTATCAAACTTATTGATACAAACCAGGTCGGCATAATCGAGCATATTGATCTTTTCCAGCTGCGATGCCGCCCCATACTCAGGTGTCATCACATACATGCTCACATCGCAATAATCCAGGATAGAAGCATCGCTTTGCCCGACACCTGCCGATTCGAGAATAACCAGGTCGTACCCGGCTTCCTTGCATATTTCTATGGCCTCTTCCACGTGTGCACTGAGTGCCCTGTTATCATCACGCGTGGCCAGGCTACGCATATAGGCCCGGGGATGCGAAATGGCATTCATGCGGATACGATCACCCAGCAACGCCCCTCCAGTCTTTTTCTTGGACGGATCAACAGATATCACCGCTATGGTTTTATCTGCAAAACTGTTGAGGTAACGGCGTACAATCTCATCAGTAACCGACGACTTACCGGCTCCTCCGGTACCGGTGATGCCCAGTACGGGTATGCGGGTGGCCGGCTTTATATGGGATTGCTCCAAACCATTTTCTGCATTGGTAATGCGGCGGGCCACCTGGCGGATATCGTGCACTTCTCCCAGTTGCAGCGGTTTTGTATATACCCCGGTACCGTTGAGGGATATATCACACTGACGTATCACATCTTCGATCATTCCTTCGAGACCCATTTTGCGGCCATCGTCCGGAGAATAAATGCGGGTAATGCCATAGGCATGCAACTCATCTGCCTCTTCGGGCAGAATGGTACCGCCGCCACCGCCAAAAATGCGGATATGACCGCATCCGTTTTCCTCCAGCAGGTCTTTCATATACTTGAAAAACTCCACGTGTCCTCCCTGGTAACTGGTAATGGCAATTCCATGTACGTCCTCTTCTATTGCCGCTTCCACTATTTCCTTTACAGAGCGGTTGTGCCCGAGGTGAATGATTTCGGCGCCTTTGCTTTGTAAAATACGACGCATGATATTGATAGCTGCATCGTGCCCGTCAAACAATGAAGCGGCCGTTACCAGGCGTATCTTATGAGAAGGTATATATGTCATGAATTTTTATTCGCAAGGGCAAAAATAACAAAATCGGCCTTCTACAAACAGGTGTTAGCCATACATTTCTGAAAAACAGGCCTCTGATTCTGCCAGACTACCTGCTGGATTGGAATAAACCTGTATGCGGGATGACAGAAAAAACGTTAAATGGCTGTAAGTAGGCGGTAAGCTGGTACAATGTCCGGCCAGAGTAGCATTTTCCGGTAAAGTGAAGAACAGAATGCCCGTATGTGCTGACCAGACGGCAAAGCCAACCAATAATTTACCCCATGCGCATTAGCCGGTTTCTTTCTACTTTTGGCCACTTTTATGGTTAACACCTGCCTGGTTATCGTTTTTAATCACCGGTATGATAAAAACATACCGGTTCTGGAAAAAATATATGCCGGTCGTTTCCGGCATATCCGTTTTCTGGTGCCCTTTTACAATGGCACCAATCCCCGTGTGATTCCTGTATATGAAAGTTCCAATTACTTTCAGTCCTACTTTGCCCAGGGATTTTCGCGTTTTTATGACCCCGCTTTTACCCATTATATTTTCATCGGCGATGACTGCCTGCTGCATCCCTCCATCAACGAGCACAATGTGCTGGAGGAGACAGGACTTGCGGCCGGAGCCGATTTTTTGCCCCAGTTAAACACCTTTCAACGCAGTTCTGGCGTAACCTGGTGGCATACCTTTAAAGGAATTGATTTTTTTCACAACCGGAAGGGGGCCGAAATTGCCCGTGAACTTCCTTCGCGCGAAGAAGCTATTGCCCGTTTCAAACAGCATGGCATCGACACTGTACCACTGAGTATGGCCAATATTTTTGGTACAAAAACCCCGCCCGGTAAAAAGGCACTGGAATACTGGTTATTTAAGCAGTATCATTTTCGTTACAAATGGAAAAAATACAGGAAGGGTTCACATATTGAACTCCCCTATCCCATTGCCGGTTCTTATTCCGATATACTGATCATTACCAGTGATACGGTAGCAGATTTCTGTCGTTACTGCGGCATTATGGCAGCTGCCGGGTTATTTGTGGAAATTGCAATACCCACTGCACTGCTCCTGAGCGCCCGGAAGATTATGCTCGAAGAGCAGTTGCGCCTGCAGGGCAGGGCATTGTGGACCCCGGAAGATATTCAGGCCGTTGAAAAACAATTCAACAGCTCACTCAAAGCGCTTATGGAAGGCTTTCCGGCCAATCAACTTTATTATCATCCCGTCAAATTATCGAAATGGAAAAACGATCTGTAAAGAAATATATCATCATCACCAGCATTTTTGAACCTACCGAAGCCGTCAGATCCTTTGCCCGCCGGAAAGGTTACCAGTTGATAGTAGTAGGCGATAAAAAAACACCCGCTCACTGGCAGCAGGATGGCTGCATTTATCTGAGTGTGGAACAGCAACTGGAGCTGGCTCCTGCTTTTGCCCGGAGTATTCCCTTTAATCATTATGGCAGAAAAATGCTGGGGTATGTATATGCCATGCAGCAGGGCGCCGAAGTAATCATCGATACAGATGATGATAATATCCCTTACGCAGGCTGGGAATTCCCTTCCTTTGAAAGCGATTTTACAGTATCTCAGCCCAACCTGGGATGGGTAAATATCTATCAGCATTACACCAGCCAGTTTATCTGGCCCAGAGGACTTCCGTTGCGTCATATCCGCGATAGCCGCGAAAAACTGCAATGGGCTCCCAAAAGCCCGCAAAAAGTCGGAATCTGGCAGGGCCTTGCTGATGAGGACCCCGATGTGGATGCCATTTACCGTCTTACCGACAACACGCCCTGCATATTCGATGAGAAGGAACCCGTGGTTCTTGCCAGCGGCACCGTATGCCCTTTCAATTCTCAGAACACCGCTATTCGCCGCGAATTGTTTCCCTTACTGTTTCTTCCTTCATTTGTAACATTCCGCTTTACAGATATACTTCGTGGCATTGTAGCCCAGCCCATACTCTGGAAACATGGTTACCGGTTAGGCTTTACCAAAGCCACCGTAGTACAAAAACGTAATGAGCACGATTATTTCAAAGATTATGAAAGTGAAGTACCCATGTATCTGCATGGCGAAAAGGCCCTGAAGCTGGTAGCCGATTCCCTGTCTGCTTCGAGTGTAAGCGATAACCTGCGCGAAGCTTATGAAGCCCTGCATAAAGCAGGTATAGTGGAACAAAAAGAACTGACCGTACTGGCCGAATGGCTGGCGTATTGTTAACCCATCGCTCATTTTATTTTTACTTTTGACACATGCAGGAAATCATTGATAATATTAAATCTCTTTACCGGCAATGGAAAGGCAGTGACCCGGCCAGTCTGGATGTGTTACAGCAATCCGGCAGCGAACGACGCTATTTC
>JAGODE010000192.1 GCA_017998385.1 Chitinophagaceae bacterium
GAAAAAGGAGCTTCGCGCAGTCTTTTACTGATACCTACTTGCAGATCAAAAGGGATGTCTTCCGGTTGTCCCGGTACATATTGCTTCAACTGCGTACCCATATTTCTGGCGAGCAGCGATGCAGAAAGCCCCGCAGCTGTATCGAGATACTGTACTCCCACATCCATGGCTATACCATTTGACCGGTAGCTGCCGTAAGAAGATTGAATAAATTTCAATGTGACCCCATAATGCCACTTTTCGAGGTACTGGCGCGAAGCCATTACCTGCATGACCCAGTCGCGTGGCATAAATCTTCCCATCACATTGCCTGAAGCATCGGTTTGCGGTATCGATCCATAGTCAATATAATGAAGGCCCCATCCAAAACTGGTAGCCAGCTTTGGCGCATAAATGCCCAGACCTGCATGGTAGGATTTTACATCGGCTGCGATTGTGGTCACTACGGTATTCAATTGCCAGTGCATGGAAGGCCTTAGCAACGCGGGGTTGTTGAATGCGAGCCCGATGTCGTTGGCCGGATCCGAAACATTGATACCTCCCAGTGCGCTAAGCCGTGGCGTGGCCGGCATATGGAGAAAAGTGAAAGCAGCCTGCCCACCCAGGGTTTGTGCCTGCAGGGCCGACAGACATCCGCAAAAGAGTATGATAAAAAGGAATCGCAAGACCTTACGAAGATAAGGCAGACACCCGGTCTTAGCATTAGGTGTCTGCCAGTAGTATTGTTTTATACCAGGGCAATTTCCAGCACCTGGCTCATTGTTTTTACATAGTGAAAACGGAGGCCTTTTATAAACTCGGACTCGATCTCCTGTACATCTTTTTCATTTTGCCAGCAGAGAATGATTTCTTTCAAACCGGCACGTTTTGCCGCCAGCACTTTTTCCTTAATACCACCTACGGGCAATACCTGTCCGCGAAGGGTGATCTCTCCCGTCATTGCCAGGAAAGATTTTACTTTCCGGCCCGTGAGTGCAGAAGCTATTGCCGTCATCATGGTAATACCGGCACTGGGACCATCTTTGGGTACAGCGCCTTCGGGTACGTGAATATGAATACTTTTCTTCTCAAATATTTCCGGGTCAATATTGTATTTGGCTGCATTGACCTGCAAATAGGTTAATGCAGTACTGGCACTCTCCTTCATTACATTCCCCAGGTTACCGGTCAGCTTCAAATCACCTTTACCGGTACTCAGGCTGGTTTCAATAAACAGGATATCGCCACCCACATACGTCCAGGCCAGCCCTACGGCAACACCGGCTATGTTAGCGGTGCGATACAGTTCATTGCTGTACCGGGGCTTGCCCAGAATCTTCTCCACATCGGCACTGGTGATAGATGACCGCAGTTTGCCTTTCATGGCCAGCTCTTTGGCCTGGTAACGCATTACCGATGCCAGTTGACGGTCCAGTTCACGCACTCCGCTTTCGCGTGTATAGTCCTGAATCATTTTTTCGAGCACCTTATCGCTGATCTTGAACTGACTGCTTTTTAATCCATGTAATTCCTTCTGCCTGGGTAGTAGATGACGTTTGGCAATTTCTATCTTCTCCTCCACCGCATAGCCGCTCAGGTCAATGATCTCGAGCCTGTCACGAAGAGCCGGTTGAATGTTTTGCAGGTTATTGGCGGTGGCAATAAACAATACCTTACTGAGGTCATACTCTGTTTCGAGATAATTGTCGTAAAAACTATTATTCTGTTCCGGATCCAGCACCTCCAGCAGCGCACTGCTGGGGTCGCCTCTGAAGTCATTCCCGATTTTATCAATCTCATCGAGAATCATAACCGGGTTAGACGTTTTTATTTTCCGTAATGATTGAAGAATACGTCCGGGCATGGCGCCAATATAAGTCTTGCGGTGGCCGCGTATTTCGCTTTCATCGTGCATGCCGCCCAGGCTCAGCCGTACATACTTTCTGCCAATGGCATTTGCTATACTGCGTCCCAGCGATGTTTTACCGATGCCCGGAGGACCTACAAAACAAAGAATAGGACTTTTCATGTCTCCCTTCAGTTTCAGTACAGCCAGGTATTCCAGTATCCGCTCTTTAATCTTATGCATGCCGAAATGATCATTGTCCAGCACCTTTCTCGCTTTCTTCAGGTCATACTGATCTTCTGATACTTCATCCCAGGGCAGTTCGAGCATCAGGTCCAGATGATTGTATACAACTGAATAATCGGGGGTGCTTGAGTGCATGCGTTCCAGTTTCTCAATCCCTTTTTTAAAGAGTTCCCGTGCAGCAACCGGCCATTTTTTCTGCTCAGCTTTTTTCTGCATTTCCTTTACTTCCTGCACATTGCTGTCTCCGCCCAGTTCTTCCTTAATGCTCTTCAGCTGTTGCTGCAGAAAATACTCCCGCTGCTGTTTATCCAGTTCGGTGCGGGTCTTGGTCGTTACTTTATTTTTCAGTTCAGCAAACTGCAGCTCCTTCTGAAGCAGTTGCATAAGCATATCGGCTCTTTCACGGATACCGTTTATCTCGAGCAGTTGCTGCTTTTCGCGGATCGAAGTATTGAGATTGCTGCTTACAAAATGGATCAGGAAAGCGGGGTTTTCAATATTGCGCAGAATGATTGATGCTTCGCTCGGAATATTGGGAGAAAGCTGGATGATTTCTGTAGCCAGATCCTTAATGTTGGATACATAGGCATCGAAATCGGCTGATGCCGGTGAAGGTTCTTCTTCCAGCTTTTGTATCCGCGCTCTGAAATAGGGATCTTCCATTGTGATAGCTTCAATACGGATACGGTTCTTGCCCTGAATGATGATCGTAGTGCCGCCATCCGGCATACGAATCTGTTTTACGATCCGCGCCACAGTACCGATTGATTCGAGATCGGTTACGGCCGGATCTTCGACCGTACTGTCTTTCTGAGCTACTACGGCTATCAGTTTGTCGGCTTTATAGGCTTCCTGTACAGCTTTAATACTTTTATCGCGTCCTACAGTGATAGGCAGTACCACACCGGGAAAAAGCACGGTATTGCGAAGTGGCAGGAGCGCTATTTCATCGGGAATTTCAATTCCATTGGTGTCATCCTGTTCCGATTCGTTGAGCGGGATAATGGGTAAAAAATCCATCTCATCCTCAGGGCGGAAAACTAACTTGTCAAAACTCATATTCTTTGGCTTCTAGGGTCATATTGTCACCCCGCCAGAGGCGGGCTACAAAAATAATAGGAATGTACCCGTTTCAATGATCGTGCCGCGAGCCGGCAACTGCCAAACCAGGCAAATATGTTGATAATGAGGCGACAAAAAAGCTAAATTAAGCCTGATTGCCTGCCAGTTTGCGTCCTTTTTCCGAATAAAAAAGCCCGCACCTGCACAGGTGACGGGCCTTTCATGGCTGTTTTCCGAAGATCAGAGGGCAAGACCAAGCGACAGCTGGAATCCTTCATTTTTCCAACGATCGCGGTTATCGATGTCATTAATATTGTTAAGCCCTACCACATACCTTCCTGTAATGCGCAAAGCACTCAATTTGAGCTGCACACCACCCAGCATGGCAAAATCGCCATTGGAGAAAGCCTTACCGCCGTTTTGCAACAGGTTTTTGTTCTGATCCATCAGCACGCTAAACTGGGGACCCGCCTGCAGAGTCAGAAAATTGCCAATAAGTTTGTAGTTAAGTAAGATGGGAATGGAGAGATAGTTGAGCCTTACTTTACTCTGGTCTGAATTGAATACGCTTTCATAGACATGATTGAAGTTGCTGTCTACTGTAGTGTTGTACTGATTAAACATCACTTCAGGTTGTATCGCAAATTTGCGACCCAGTCCGATTTCAGCAAATCCACCCAAATGGTACCCATAGCTAAACTTGTCTTTAAAAGAAGCACCATCCACTTTCGAAATGTTGGCTCCGCCTTTGATCCCGATATGAAACTGGGCCATGGCTGCCGAAGAAAGGAATAGCATTGCTGCGAGCGGAAGGAAGAGTTTTGCTTTCATAAATAATTAAAGTTTTAGAGCAGATGAAATCCAATATTAGTGCCAGCAGATTTGCATCGCTGTTAATTTGCATTAACGGCTGAACGCTTTAAGAATATTAAAACATTTTTCAGGCGTTGTTATTGCCGCAGGTTTGTGAAGGTTTTCTAAAATCAGAAATTGAACCCGGCATTTACGGAGAAAATAGTGGACCAGTTGTTTTCTTTGGCGGGAAAATAATAATCAACGAGGCACTGAGGCTGGATATAGAATTTGCCAATACCATATTCCGCACGCAGGCAAAAGCCCAGCGAAAGCGGTTTAAATTCCTTGCGGCTGTCGAGATTAAATTCCCGTGCTGTAGCCAGCAGGTTGCTGCGGGTTAGCTTGGTGAGCGAGTAATCATTCACTTTTTGATTGAATCCGTACTGCTGGGTGCCACTGGTAAATAATAATTGCGGTGTCAGCCGTATATTATCCTTTTTACCCAATACCTGCAACCAGTAAAAATCGTGCACCACCGTAGCTGTTACACTTATATCACTCACTGATTGATCGTAGCGCGATTGCAGGTAGTCGCGCAGGCGTCTGCGCAGGCGCAATGATTCAATAAAAGCCAGTCGCATTTTCAACTCTTCGCGGGTACCCCAGGCATAATTGACAATGACCGAAGGTTTGAGCCAGCTTTTACGGTAAGTAAAATAAGCACTGAGCTCGTTTTGCAAAGGCGATACATAAAACCGCAATGAGTCTTTGGAGAAATAACGGGTGTAGGATATGCCTGTTGCCAGCGCCCGGTTGTTCAGATAATCATAAGAGGGAGTAACAGCATATTGAAAAAGGTTGAGTTTCCCCTCTTCTTCTATCATAAATCCTGATGCAGACAATCCCAGGCCTGACCGGTGATAATAGGCCAGCATGGGTGCCCAGGTGAGTTTCGATTCGGTACGAATACGGGTTTGCGTGAGCAAACTGCCTTTATAATTATAATATCCCGGCGAAACAGATAACCCAATAACGGTATAACTCCGGGGACGTAATAAGGAATCGAGAAAGAGTTCGAGGTCATTCAACAGGTCATCAAGGTCATCCAGATCATCCATATCCACACCAGCCGTAATGGTAGTATCGGGCGTATTTTTTTGTGCCAGACAGGTAGCGGTTATACCCAACGTAAGCAGGAGTACCAGAATGTGTTTTATCATCGGGTATGTTTAGATCGGTGGTTGTGATGCAGAGCTGCGGACACTCTGACCACGATATTCACCAAAGGTTTAATGCCCCTGTTGATTTATCAGGCAAGATGCAGGACCGTAATTTCCGGCAAAATACCTACCCGGCCGGGATAACCGAGAAAACCATAGCCGCGGTTTACATACAGCTTCTGATTGCCTGTCTCATACAATCCCGCCCATTGATGATACATGTATTGAACGGGGCTCCATTTGAAACCCGGCAACTCCACACCAAACTGCATCCCATGGGTGTGACCAGACAACATAAGATCGATATCAGGATATTTTTCTTTTATTTCCGCATCCCAGTGTGAGGGATCATGACTCAATAATATTTTAAAAGGGTATGCTTCAGTTCCGGCATGGGCATCCTGCATTTTACCATATTTGGGGAAACGGCCTTTGGCACTCCAGTTTTCAATACCCAGGATAGCGATTTTTTCTCCTTCTTTTTCCAGTACCACATGCTCATTCATGAGTAATTTCCAGCCCATGGACGCATGCACCTGCTTCAATCGGTCAAGGTTGGCGATTTTAGCCTCCGGAGTATCCCACTGCACATAATCGCCATAATCATGATTACCCAGGGTCGAGTATACACCCATGGGTGCGCTGAGTTGGGCAAATATTTCCTGGTATTCGTCCATTTCATCGGCCGTATTGTTTACCAGGTCACCGGTAAAGAAGATCAGGTCAGGTTTTTCGCTCATGATCTTTTCCACACCTTTTTTTACAGCTTGTTTATCGGTAAAACTGCCGGAGTGAATATCAGAAATATGTACAACCCGTAATCCGCGAAAAGCTTCCGGAAGATTGTTGAAAGTGACAGGAATCGTTTTGACCTGGTATTTGTAGCGGTTACCAAAACCATAAATAAGGGATCCGAAAAGACCTCCTCCAAAAAGCATACCGGTCCAGGTCAGAAAAGCCGATCGGGTAATACCGGGCTGCTGTACCACATCCCCCCGGCCTCCCCGGGCGCCCCAGAGCCCTGCCATCCATTGCACTCCACGGCGCACATCATCAATAAAGAAGAACAGTGCTGCAATGAATTTAGCAAAGAAAAGCCCTGCAATCAGCGCGAAAATGGTGCTTCGCAGCATCCGCGATTGCTGGTCAAAATGCAGGTAAGGCAGGAAAATCAGCAGCAAAAGGGCTACTACCGATATGGTCCAGTACCCTATAAAAATGATAGTACGGGTACGGGTGGCTGCCGGCCAGGCCAGCGTTTTTACGGCCTGGAATACGTAGATATCCAGTAAAACCATAAAACCTATCAGGATCCACCAAAACGGAGAATTACGCATAAATGAAGGATTCAAAATTAAACAGCCGCCTTGATAAATAGTTTTTGCCGAAAACTTATTTTTGCCGGATAGGGCGGACCGGATGGGCAAAACTAAATTTTGAACTCCAGTCTTCTGGTAGCATCTTTACCTATTAACTTAAATTTTTCAGGAGATACCGGCATGGCTAGAATTATAGGCGTGGCAAACCAAAAAGGTGGTGTGGGCAAAACCACCACCGCCATTAACCTGGCGGCAAGTTTTGCTGTACTCGAATACAGGACCCTGCTGGTGGATGGCGACCCACAAGCGAATAGCACTACAGGCGTAGGCTTTGATCTTCATAACGTTACGCAAAGTCTTTACGACTGCATGGTCAATGAGGCCAAGGCCAAAGACGTGATCCTGAAATCAGAAATCCCCTATCTCGACCTGCTCCCATCCCATATCGACCTCGTAGGTGCTGAAATTGAGATGATCAATTATCCCAACCGCGAAATGGTCCTCAAAAACATGCTGGAGCCGGTCAGGGGCGATTATGACTTTATTATTATCGACTGTTCTCCTTCCCTGGGCCTCATCACTGTAAATGCCCTGACCGCTTCCGACTCGGTAGTGGTACCTGTGCAATGTGAGTTTTTTGCCCTCGAAGGTCTGGGCAAATTGCTGAATACCATTAAGATCGTTCAAAGCCGCCTCAACCCCGAACTGGTTATTGAAGGCATCCTGATGACTATGTACGATGGTCGTCTGCGCCTGTGCAACCAGGTGGTGAGCGAGGTAAGACGCCATTTCGAAGATCTGGTATTCAGTACCATTGTGCATCGTAATGCACGCCTTTCTGAAGCTCCCAGCGTAGGTAAACCCGTTATACTTTACGACGCGGCCAGCAAAGGTTCTATGAACTATCTCAACCTGGCCAAAGAGATCCTGCAGAAAAACAACATGATGAAGATCAAACAGGAAGAAAGGATCCTTGAATTATAAGGGGAATATCCCCAATGATGCGGGCCTCCGGCCCTACGCAAATAGCTTACCATGACCAACCCCAAACAAAATAAAGACGCATTAGGAAAAGGTATCCGCTCCCTGTTGCAAAGTATCGACAGCGATCTGAAAACAGGAACCGGTAATCTCAAACCAGCTGTAGTGGAGAATGCAACCGGCATTAATCGTATACCTGTTGCCGATATCGACACCAATCCCAAGCAGCCTCGTCGCGATTTTGATGAACAGGCATTAAAAGAACTGGCCGAATCGATCAGACTGCATGATATCATTCAGCCTATCACAGTTTCAAAACTTCCTTCCGGTAAATATCGCCTCATCTCCGGTGAGCGCCGGCTACGGGCTTCCAAACTGGCCGGTCTGAAAGACATCCCGGCCTACATCCGCCAGGCCAATGATATGGAACTGCTGGAACTGGCCCTGCTGGAAAACCTTCAACGCGAAAATCTCAACGCCATGGAGGTGGCGCTGAGCTATAAGCGCATGATGGAAGAACTGGATTATACCCAGGAGCAGGTTGCAGAGCGCATGGGTAAGGACCGCAGTACCGTTGCCAATTTTATACGCCTGCTCAAACTGCCGCCCGATATTCAACTGGCCGTAAGGAATGGCTCGCTCAGCATGGGACATGCCCGCGCGCTCATCAATGTAGACACCATCGATAAGCAGCTTTTTATATTCAAAGAGATTACCAGTAAAGATCTCTCCGTGCGCCAGACAGAAGCACTTGTGCGCAACCTCTATAAACAGGGCACAGCTGTTAAAAAAACGGCAAAAAGCAGTCTGGCCCCTACCTACCAGAAAATAGAAGATAACTTAGCATCGCATTTAAGCACCCGCGTGAAATTAAAACACAGCAAAGGAGGCAATGGTCAGATACTCATTGATTATTATTCAAACGAAGAGCTGACCAAATTGCTGCAGATAATGGGTGTGCAGGTTGGCTGATATGACCGCATGACTGATACATGAACAAGCTAAAAAGTTTTCGACAATTATTTTTCCTGCTGGTAGTGTTGTTGCTGGCCAAAACCGCCATTTCCCAGACAGACAGCATTCCCAAAAACACTGTTGTTGCCAGCAGCACTGATGCCACAGATAGCGTGAAAAAAAAGAAGGTGCATGAGTATAACCC
>JAGODE010000191.1 GCA_017998385.1 Chitinophagaceae bacterium
GATCTGGGGCATAGTGGCCTGCCTCCGCATAATGGTATCCTGTTTTTGCTGATGGACTCCGGTATGATTGGCCTGGCCATGTATATTTTCCTTATCGTCAATATCATTCGCCGTTCGCTGCAGCTAACCAAAGATGTTATTCCTCCACTGGTAACGACCCTGCTGTTTGTTATCTTTTACTGTTTGGGGCAAAATGGCGAGCTCACCTCCAGTATCACTTTCCTGTTTATAATCAGCCTGATTGCTGAGAATACGTTAATAGAGCAGAAGAGGAGGCTGCAGGCTACTTAGCGCAGTGTTTTTTCATGCGCCTGTACTACCGTTACCTACTATGAACAAGAAGAAAATCCTCTATATCACTCCTGCCCTGCCTGTTGGCGGTGCCGAACGCTTCCTGCTGTCATTGTCAGGTGCATTGATACCTGATACAGATAAACAGTGGATCATCAGCCTCAGCAACATCAATGTGCTTGCACCGGAAATCGCACCAGGTATAGAATTTATTGCATTACCCCGCAAGAGCAAATTTGACCTGAAGCCGGTCAAAGAAATACGCCGGCTCATAAAAACCGAACAGCCCGATATTGTTTTTTGCATCAACTTTTTCAGCTATTTCGTATTGCGCTGCGCCCTTTTTGGCATACGTTATAAACCGCGTATCATTATCTCATACCACAGTACCGAACATGTATCGCGCAAAGAGCACTGGCTGCATCACCTGTATGCCCGCCTGCTTACTAAACGCGATGAAATAGTGGCTGTTTCGCAACGCCAGGCAGATTACACCATACGCACGTATCGTATTCCCCGCAGCAAATTTGACGTGGTGCTTAACTGTGTTGATACAGACTACTGGAAACCCGACACTACCGGGTCTGTACGCAGCAGGGTAAGGCAACAGCTGGGCATACCCGAAGATGCACCGGTGATCATACTCACGGCAGCATTCCGACCCGAAAAAAATCATGCCGGAGGTATCAGGGCATTGAAGCTGCTGCATGAAAAATATAATTGCAGGGCCTATCTGCTGTTTGTAGGCGATGGCGTATTACGCCCGGCTATTGAAGCAGCTGTGCTCAACTCCGGTATCAGTTCCTATATTAAACTGGCCGGTTTGCAAAAAGATGTACGGCCCTTTTACCAAGCGGCAGATATTTTTACCCTGGTATCTTCCCGCGTAGAAACCTTCAGCATTGCTGCACTGGAAGCCATGTCTTGCGGATTAACTGAGGTCTTGACGGATGTGGGCGGAGCTGCTGAAATGGTCAGCCCCGGCATAAACGGTTTTTTGTGTGTTGCAGAAGATGACAGCATTGCCCAAAACTGGCTGAAGGGATTGAATAGTGATTTCAGGAAAGAAGATATACATGCTTACGCATATACCCATTTCCGGAAAGAGAAGATGGTTTTGTCTTATAAGAAAATATTTGAACTGGCCTCATGAAAATATTACAGATCAATAGCGGACATTACCGGCGTGGCGGTGCAGATGTGGTTTACCTCAATACCACAGAGCTGCTGCGCAGCAGAGGTCATGAGGTGATCTGCTTCAGCATGAAGGATGAAAAAAATCTGCCTGATGCTGATGAAACTTTTTTTGCCGAAAGTATGGACCTTAGACAGGCTTCTACCCTGCAAAAAATAAAATCCGTACCGGCATTTGTTCATAACCGTGATGCAGCGCATAAACTGGAGGAATTGCTGAAGCAGCATCAGCCAGACGTGGCACATATTCATTTATTCCTGGGCAAACTGACCAGTTCCATCCTGCCCGTATTACGTAAAAGAAAAATACCTGTTATTGTAACCGTTCACGACTATCGCCTTATCTGTCCGGCCTATCTTTTCCTGGATGGACAAAACAAGGTCTGTGAGAAATGTAAAGGCGGTTTTTACCTCAACTGTACACTCAAACGCTGTTCGGAAGGCAGTTTTTTCCAGAGTCTTATTCTTACGGCTGATGCATATTACCGCAAATACCGGATCAATCCGGTAAAATATGTGGACCGCTTCATTTTTGTAAGCCGGTTTATTCAGCATAAACATCAGGAATTTAATGCAGGATACTCGGACAAGTCAACCCTGCTTTATAACTTTGTGCCCGGCCTTGAAAAAATAGCACCGGTGCATACTAAAGGCGGGTATTTTCTGTTCTATGGCAGGTTGTCGCGGGAGAAAGGGGTTGAAACCCTGATCCAGGCGGCCCAGGAAGCCGGAATACCGCTCAAAATCGTAGGAACCGGCTCATTATCAGAAAAGTACAAAAACAGCCGTTTTGCCAATATCGAATTTCTGGGTCACCGCACCGGCGAAGATTTGTGGAACCTGGTAAAACAGGCCAGTTTCGTGGTGGTGCCTTCAGAATGGTACGAAAACAATCCGCTGACTATACTGGAGGCGTATAGCCTGGGCAAACCGGTCATTGGCTCCGCCATCGGAGGCATACCAGAAATTATCCGCGATGGGCATACAGGTTACCTGTTTCCCGCAGGCGATGAAGTAGCACTAACAACAAGATTGAAACAGGCAACCGCACTGAGTGATGAGGCATATACACATCTGTCGCATCAGGCCAGGCAATTTGCCAATGAAAATTTTGAACCAGAAAAAAATTATCAGACACTGATCGGTATTTACCAGTCAGTCATTCATAACTATAACCTTAATCAAAACTGAGATCATAATGAAGAAGAAAATTTATCTCGCCGGTAGTGGCGGTATGCTGGGCGAAGCCTTTTATCGTGTATTTAAAGATGAGTTTGAACTCAAATGCACGGATAAGGATGTGAATACCGACTGGTTGAGTTTTCTCGACTTTCGCGATCTGGACAAATACCGTGAGGATGTAAAAGCCTTCAAACCCGACTACCTGTTTCATATCGGCGCTTATACAGATCTGGAATTTTGCGAGCTGAATATAGACGATACGTATGCTACCAATACCCTAGCAGTAGAAAATGCGGTTTATATCGCCAACGAGCTTAACATTCCGTTGCTCTACATCAGCACCGCCGGCATCTTTGGCGGTGAAAAAGAATCGTATGATGACTGGGATACGCCTCATCCGCTGGGGCATTATGCACGTTCAAAATACATGGGCGAGCGCTATGTGGTAGAACACGCCAACCGCTATATTATCTGCCGTGCAGGCTGGATGATGGGTGGAGGGCCTTCCAAAGACAAAAAGTTTATCAATAAACTGGTCAAACAACTGGTAAGCGGCAAACGCGAACTGTTTATCGTAGACGACAGAGACGGCACTCCTACCTATACAGTAGATTTTGCCCGCAACGTAAAAGTGCTGTTTGAAAAAGAATACTGGGGCCTTTATAACCTCGTATGTAAAGGGCAGACAAGCCGCATGGAAGTTGCAGAAGAACTGGTAAAAGTGCTGGGACTGGCTGACAAGGTAAAACTCAACAGCGTAAGTTCTGACTACTTTAAAGACACCTATCATGCTCCACGTCCGGCCTGTGAGCGACTCGTCAATAAAAAACTGGATATCCGTGGCATCAATGTTATGCGCGACTGGCGTGTAGCCCTGCAGGATTATATCGATACATATTTTAAAGATTATCTGAAAGACAAATTCTGATGAGCAAACAGCAACTGCGGATAGCTTCTTTTGGATTCCGGTCAATTCCCCCTTCGAAAGGATCGGCCGGCGCCGATAAGTTTGCTGTTGAATTTTTACCGCGACTGGCTGAGCGTGGCTACGAAGTGGTAGGTTATAACCGCATATATCCCGGACAGACAAAAGGACCGGATGATTATAGGGGAGTGCGTGTGTATTATTTTAAGACAATTCCCAAATCGGGTATTGACTCCATGATTCACTCCGCCAAAGTAACCTGGCATATTCTGACCCGCAATACGGCCCGCATTGTTCATATCCAGGGCAATAATGCCTTGTTCGCCTTTATCCTGAAAATATTCGGTAAAAAAGTAATCCTGAGTATTGACGGTACAGAGTTTGAACGTGAGAAATGGTCCTGGTTTATGCGCAAGCTCGTTCTGGCCAATGCCTATCTCGCAGTATGGTCATGCAAGTATATTGCTATCGACAACATCTTTACGAAAGAGCTGTTTGAGAAAAAATTCAAAAAGAAATTTGATTTTATCTCGTTTGGCAGTGAGATCAAAGAAACAACCGACACAGACATATTATCGAAGCTGGGTCTGGAAAAAGGCGACTACTTTTTATTTGTAGGCCGTTTTATTCCCGACAAAGGGCTGCAATACCTCATACCCGCTTTCGAAAAGCTGAAGACAACCAAAAAGCTGGTGCTGGTGGGAGGTTCTCCCAATCCCAGCGAATTTGAACTCGGCTTAAAGAACACCAGCGATCCGCGCATCATTTTCCCCGGCTTCATTTACGGCGATGACACCGTGACGCTGATGAAAAATGCCTATTGCTATATTCAGCCTTCTGATATAGAAGGTCTGTCGCCGGTAATGCTTTCGGTGATGGGGCTGGGCACACCACTTATCTGCAGCAACATCAAGGAAAATATGTACCTGGTGCACCAGGATGCGCTCACATTCGAAAAATCGGATGTAAATGATCTTACGCGCCAACTCGAATACTCACTTGAACACCGCAATGAGCATTTGCAGCTGGCAGCCAAAGCCAAAGAACGGATCAGTAAAGAATATAGCTGGGAGACAATTACTGATCAATATGTTGAATTATTTGAAAAAAGCTTACAAAAAAAATAAACATGCTTAAAGTTGTATTGATTGGCGCAGGCAAGATGGGTATTTCCCACCTGTCTATCCTGGGAGCCCATCCCGATGTAGAAGTGGTAGGGGTATGTGATACATCCAAAATGGTAAACGATTTTCTGACCCGTTACGGTAAATTCAATTGCTTTACCGATTATCAGAAAATGCTGAGCCAGGTAAATGCAGATGCGGCTTTTGTGGCTGTGCCTACAAAATTCCACTACAGCATTATTAAAGATCTGCTGCAGAAAAAACTGCACGTTTTTGCAGAAAAACCTTTTTGTCTCACTGTAGAGCAGGGCGATGAACTGGTAAAACTGGCTGCAGCCAATAAATGCATAACACAGGTAGGTTACCACAACAAATTTGTAGGAACCTTCCGCGAGGTAAAAAGACTGGTTGACAGTGGTGTACTGGGTGATATTTATCATTTCACCG
This sequence comes from Chitinophagaceae bacterium, assembly GCA_017998385.1. Lineage (GTDB taxonomy): Bacteria > Bacteroidota > Bacteroidia > Chitinophagales > Chitinophagaceae > CAYMZZ01. Next base: position 5,164 of record JAGODE010000191.1, read on the forward strand.
GCGAAGCCTACGGACCTGTAGTAATACGTAAAAAACAGGATACCTGGCGCTCCGATCCTTCTGAAGGCGGCGGATGTCTGCTGGATTATGCATCGCACGTAATTGATCTTATCAACGGTACACTTTCACCCGTTGTTGCATCGAGAGGCACCCTGCTCAAATCGGTATACAGCACACAAGTTGAGGACGCCGTATACTCGTTGCTTGAACTGCAATCGGGTCTCACCGGCGTACTGTCTGTAAACTGGAGCGACGATACACACCGTAAAATGACCACATCCATCACCATCCAGGGTACCAATGGTAAAATCATCTCTGATGCAAATGAGCTCAAAGTATTTCTGAAAGGAAAAGATTTTCCGGCCGGTTACTCAAAAGGATGGACGATCAAATACATTACCGAGCTGACAGAAGAAGTGGATTTCTATCTCCGTGGCGAGGAATACTCCGCCCAGATTGATTATTTCGTGAAAGCGGCGCTGGGTAAGGCGCCCAACACGATCAATACTTTTGAAAGCGCCTGGCTTACAGACAGAGCTATTTCAATCATTAAAAAAAGTTCAAAATAAGTACCGATGGAGAGAATATTATTTGGCGATAACCAGTTTTTTGCGGTGAACCATATCAGCGATGAAAAATCGCGCGCACAATCCATCAAGTTCAAAGACGACCAGGCCATCATCCGCACACTGGATTATGCCCGTGCCGCCGGCTCCAATACGTTTATGTGTACTACGCACGACCGTATTGCCAATATTTGCGATCATATCAGGGCTAATCCTGATAAATATAATGGCTACAGCATTTTCCCCTGTATGCCCTATGCGCATAAATATGCCAACGCCGTAACCGAACTGGGTATTACCGGTACGCTGAAGCAATATGTGCCCGGCAATTTCTTTGGCTCCCTGTTTAAAGGCGGCGTAGCTTATTTGTCGAAAGACTACATGGCTATCATGGAATTGCTGATTGATGCCGAAATGAAAATGTTCAAAGGCATCAATACACCTGTTATTTTCCTGCAAAACGTAATCACCGACCTGCTGCTGGGACTTCGTGCAGGTGAGGTGTTTCTCGCTTTCCACAACTATATCAGGAAAAAATACAATGCCGAAGCCGGTTTCATTACAATGAACCTGCCCAAATTGCTGAATGTGCTGGAAGAACAGGGTATTAAAAATCCTGTAATCTGTGCTTCCATCAATAAAGCTGCATTCCGTATGTCGGGCGGCAGGGCGTTGTATGAAAAAACGCTCGAAACCCGTCAGGTAAGAGCAATTGCCATGCAGGTGCTGGGTGGCGGAGCCATTTCACCCAAAGAAGCTATTGAGTATGTATGCAGTCTTCCCAATATTGAATCTATTCTTTTTGGCGCCTCCTCCAAAGGCAACATTGAAGAAACGATGAGCCTGATCCGCCAGTTTGATGCACAAAAGGTAAAATAACCTGCTTTATAAAAAAAAACTTACAGGCATACAAAAGGAAAGGGCGTTGAGAATATCAACGCCCTTTTTCATAGTAGCCATCCATCCTAGATTTTCACAAAGCGGAGTGTCTTACGTTCGCTGGCACTAAACACCAGTTCAACCGTATACGCACCTGCTTTTAATGTATTTACCTGGAGCGCTGTGCTTAAGCGTACCGCAGTTTTATTCACTTCTGTTGTACCGAGCACCTGCTCTCCTGACATATTATATACACGTATCCGTACTTTTCCGGTATAAGCATGATCCACCACCAGGTTTATCCTGTCCTGAGCCGGATTGGGATATAAAGAAGCCGTACCGGCATCAGTCAGTTTCTGAACATTTTCGGGGGTTACAGCGATTGCTGATGCTGAATCCGGAGCCATCGCTGCAACTTCTGCCTCTTCAATTGCAGCAGCACTTACACCCCTGCCGCTATAGCTACCTCTGCGAACAGTAATAGTAACCGTAGCACTGGCCACTGCTCCATTATTATCCTTTACAGTAAGGCGGAATACATAATCGCCCGTACGGCTCAGGCCGGTGGCAGAAGTGATAGCCGCTGCACTGTTCGATATTCTCGCTTTGCGCGGACCACTCAGTTGTTTCCAGCTATAGCTCACGATACGGCCATCGGGATCATAAGAACGGCTGCCATTGAGCGTAGCGCTGCTGGCAGGCAACCAGATCGTCTGACTGCTGCCGGCATTGGCTACAGGAGGCTTATTGCCTACAGCGGTATTATTGTTGTTTACAGTAACAGTTACAGTAGCGGAGGCCTGTGCACCCCGGTTATCGGTAACAGTAAGACGATAGGTATATACACCGGCTATCAGATTGCTTACAGTAACCGAAACAGCTGTTGCCGACGACAAAGCAGAAGTGGAAGGACCACTTACCTGAACCCAGTTATAAGCAGCAATGCTTCCATCGGGATCGTTTGACGTACTACCACTGAGCGTTGCGCTGTTCGTTGGCAGGGTTATGATCTGGTTAGCGCCTGCATTAGCTACCGGAGCCTGGTTAGCAGCAGCATTTACGGTTACTTTTACCGTATCACTGGCTGTTGCTCCATTATTATCTGTTACGGTAAGGCTGAAATAATATATCCCCTCCTGGAGATTGCTCACCGTAGCTGTTACCGCTGAATTTACTGCAATAGTAGCCGCAGCGGGGCCACTTACCTGCTTCCATAGATAGCCGGTAATAGTGCCGTTGGCATCTGATGAAGCACTGCCATTGAGCATAACGCTATTTACAGGAAGGGTAACAGACTGATCTGCACCCGCGTTGGCTGCTGGCGGTACATTTACTACCGAGTCAACCGTAACGGTTGTATAGGCAATAGCTGTGGCACCGTTATTATCGGTGACTGTAAGCCGGTAAGTATATACGCCACTTTGCAAACTGCTAACGGTAATAATGGCTGTAGCAGAAGATGATAACACCGAAGCAGAAGGACCACTGGTCTGTGCCCAGCGATAGCTGCTGATCACACCATCGGGATCGCTCGAAGCGCTTCCATTCAGTGTAGCCGTATTTACCGGAAGCTTTATGGTCTGATTGGCCCCTGCATTGGCCACAGGTGCCTGGTTGGCTGCCGCATTTACCGTAACGGTTACGGTATCAGAGGCCGTTGCGTTGCTGTTGTCACGGATCGTTAATTTATAACTATACACACCCTGTATCAGGTTGCTTACCGTAATACTGGCTGTATTGGTAGCGGATAAAGCAGACGTGGAGGGGCCGCTGATCTGTGCCCACAGGTAGCTGGCAATGGTACCATCTGCATCGCGTGAACCGCTGCCATTGAGCGTAGCAGTGCTGACAGGCAACGTGATGCTCTGATCTGCACCGGCATTGGCTACGGGCGCCTGGTTGGCTGCCGCATTTACCGTAACGGTTACGGTATCCGAAGCCGTTGCATTGCTGTTGTCGCGGATGGTTAATTTATAACTATACACACCCTGTACCAGGT
>JAGODE010000193.1 GCA_017998385.1 Chitinophagaceae bacterium
GGTCATATACTGGGCCTGGCGAAGTGTATAAACCTGCTCGGTCCACAGGTTGCCCTGACCTCCTTTGATGAGTTTGGGATCTACGCCGGCAGGAACGGGTTCAAACTGCAGTACTTTTTTAAGTCGCAGCGAAGCATACACGGGTGGTTCCATGATGCGGTCGCTCTGCATATAATCGATATAAACAAAATCGGTAGGTGTCATCACCACTTCATGCCCCTGTTTGGCGGCTTCAATACCTCCTTTCATACCACGCCAGCTCATTACAGCAGCATTGGGAGCGAGGCCGCCCTGTAAAATTTCGTCCCAGCCAATCATCTTTTTGCCTTTGGCGTTGATGATTTTCTCCACGCGCTTTACAAAATAACTTTGTACCTCATCGAGGTTTTTCAGTTTCTCGCGTTTCATCAGCTCTTTAATGGCAGGGCTTTTTTCCCAGAAGTTGCGGGCCGTTTCATCGCCACCCATATGGATATATCCAAAGGGGAACAGTTGTGCCACTTCGCCAAAGACCTTGTCCAGGAACGTATACACTTCTTCTTTGGCCGGACAGAGTGAGTTGTCGACAAGACCATAAAAATGCTGACCGCCGCCAGGCCATACCATAAAGCGATCGCCTGAGCTGACTTCATATTTGCCGGGTGTGCAGGTAAGCTCAGGATAGGCGGCAATAGCTGCAAGGCTGTGTCCGGGTACATCTATTTCAGGTACTATTTCCACATAACGCTCTTTGGCATACTGCACAATTTCCCGGATGTCGTCCTGTGTATAGAAGCCACCGTAGTTGCGGGGCTCATCGGGAGTGGGGGGAATGAAGTTGCCAAAGGTGCCTGTTTTTTCTACGCGCCAGGCGCCTACTGAAGTGAGTTTGGGGTATGATTTGATTTCAATCCGCCAGCCCTGGTCATCGGTGAGGTGCCAGTGCAGGATATTGAATTTATATTTCACCATATCATCGATATAGCGTTTTACTTCTTCTTTGGTAAAGAAGTGACGCGATACATCGAGCATCAGTCCACGCCAGCCAAAACGGGGCTGGTCGGTAATATTCACAGCGGGTACCTGCCAGCTGACGCGGGCCACACCGCTCCCCTCTACTTCGGGAGGCAGCAACTGATACAGGGTTTGAATGCCATAAAAAATACCGGCCGGTTGAGACGCCTGCAGATTGATACCTGTAGCAGACACATTCAACTCATATCCTTCTGCAGGCAAACCGTTTTTGAGTGAAAGTGTAATGCTGTTGGCGCCGGTTGTACTACTCGTAGTCAACTGATAACCCGTTACACGTTGCAGGCGGGCGGCCAGTTGCCGGGCAAGCGGCTCCAGCGCTTTATCGCCAGTCACAACAGGTGTGGCGGCAGTAATGGTAAACTGTCCTTCGCCCAGGGTAAGTGAAGCTGGTTTGGGCAGTAATCGTTGCTGCAGATCCTGCGATTGTACTGCAGCATTCATGGTAAGGGCCATGAGACCCAGAAAGAGGAGTTTTTTCATACCACAAAATAAGGCAAAAGGTAAAGGGTAGAAGCTGGAAGGGTAGTATTCATCCCTTTGCCTTCCGCCTTCTACCTTTTACCCTTCTCCATAACAGTACACCCGGCGTATCGAAAGCGAACAGTTTATAGGTAGATGTTTAGCGTTATCATTTGGAAGACAGCTATTTAAACGTCTGGCATTGTTATGGGTAATAAATCACTCAGCATAACCTATCACTACGCGCATGTTAAAAAACTATCTGAAAACCGCCTGGCGCAATCTGCTCCGGAATAAATTCTATTCGCTGGTAACCTTAACCGGGCTAACAGCCGGTCTTGCCGTGGGTATATTGATCCTGCTCTGGGTGCAGGATGAGTTAAGCTTCGACAGTTTTCACCGTCAGGCATCACAGATCTATAAGTTAGAAAATGAAGCCGGCACAGACGAAAGCCGGCAAATATGGACGGCTACTACAGCACCTATTGGCCGATTGTCGAAAGAAGAGCTTCCGGAAGTAAAAGACATGACGCGTATCTGCTATAATGGCTATTATGCGCAGTTTTCCAGCACAAATAAGGTGATTGAAGAGCGTAATACGGTGTTTACCGATCCTGCCTTTTTCACCATGTTCGATTTTCCGCTTATTAAAGGAAATCCAACCCAGCCGTTTACGGGCAACGAATCGGTTGTGCTGACCCGGGCTACCGCGGTTAAGTATTTCGGAAATATTGATGTGATAGGTAATGTGCTTACTGCCGAAGACAGTACACGATTTGTTGTATCTGGTGTGATTGAAGACTTTCCCGCCAATTCCGGATTCCGGTTCGACATGTTATTTCCTATCAGCCTGTTTGCGAAAAAGTTTTATGAAGGCAAGGATCCGGGGCTCAATTTCGAAAATGATTTCCGCATGTTTAACTACAGCACCTACCTGCTGTTGCGTCCGGACGCAGACCTGAAATCGCTTTCGACCCGAATCCGTAATATTCACCTGCGCATGAAGCCGGATGATACGGATGTGGCCTACCTGTTTTTACCCCTCAAAAAAGCACACCTGTTTCAGTCAGATGGTAAAGAGGCGGGAATGGAAACGGTTCGCTTATTTACAATCATCGCACTTATTATACTGGTGATTGCCTGTATCAATTATGTGAATCTGTCAACAGCACGGTCGCTGCTGCGTGCAAAAGAAGTAAGTCTGCGCAAGATCGTTGGTGCAGGCCGCCGCCAGTTATTCATCCAGTTTGTGGCCGAGACGGCACTTTTGTTTGCGCTGGCTGCCGCACTGGCTATGGCTATCATTCCGCTGCTGATGCCCTATTTCAATACCCTGGCCGGTAAAGAGCTGAAGTTTGACCTGGCCAATCCGCAACTCTGGGTTTTGACGGGAGGTACGATTCTCGGCACTTTACTGGTATCCAGTATTTATCCGGCTGTTTTGCTCTCGGGTTTTGATCCCCTCAAGGCGCTGAAAGGAAAAGTGGCCGCCCGTATCAATGATAAACTATTCCGTCGTGTACTTGTGGTCACTCAGTTTGCTTTCTCTGTAATCCTCATCGTAGGCACACTGGTCGTAAACCGCCAACTGCGCTTTATGCGGGACAAGAACCTGGGGTATGATAAGGAACAGGTTTTTACGACAACCATGCGTAATATGTTTAAACATTACGATGCCGTAAAAGCCAACCTGCTTAATAATCCCGCCGTTCAGGATGTAACGCGTACAAGCCCGGGTTCTATTATTGATATTTCCAGCCAGACCGGAAATAATGATTTTGAAGGGAAAGCGCCCAATCAAACCCTGTTTCTCAGTACGCTGGCAGTAGATCAGAATTTTGTTTCCTTCTTCAAGATACAGATGAAAGAAGGAACAGGCTTTACTGGTACTGGCGCCGACAGTGCCCGCTTTTTGCTCAATGAAACGGCTGTAAAACAAATGGGGCTTAAAAATCCCATTGGCAAACCGCTTCGCCTGTGGGATACAAAGGGAGTGATTGCCGGGGTTGTAAAAGACTTTCATTTCACCTCCATGAAGAAACAGATTGAACCCGCGGTTTTTTATTATAAACCAGAGGAGCTGTATCGCGTGTATGTGCGTGCCAAAGGCAGGGAAGTGAGCCAGTCGCTGGCAGCCCTGGAAACAGAGTGGAAGCGTTATAATCCGCAGTTTGCGTATAACTATGCGTTTCTGAACGACGGATTTGAGTATTTATACCGCAGCGAAATGCGGGTGGGCAAATTGTTTAATATCTTTTCTATTATTGCTATAGTAATATCCTGTCTCGGTCTGCTTGGATTGGCGGCTTACACCGCACAGGTACGCACGCGGGAGATAGGGGTGCGTAAAGTACTGGGAGCCTCTGTACCTGGTATTGTAAGACTGCTGGCAACGGATTTTATCAGGCTGGTACTGATAGCCATATTGCTGGCTATTCCTGTTGCCTGGTTTGCCATGGATCGCTGGCTGCAGGACTTTGCATACCGTACCACTTTGTCGGCCGGAACATTTATACTTGCCGGCGTACTGGCGATAGGTATCGCCTTACTGACCATCAGCATTCAAAGCATCAGAGCGGCATTGGCCAATCCGGTTAAAAGTTTACGAACCGATTAGTCTGCACAGCATTATAGTGCATGTAAGTGATCTTTCCGCATAGATTACCAGGGTAGGCGGTTCGCATTGTATATTTGCCCGTCACTAACCACCGCCACCACTATGCGATTTATCTGCGTGCCTATCCTGTTCCTTTGTATGGCAGGCTTTTCTGCAGCTTTGGGCCAACCTTTCGGTTCCGATTTATTTAAAGATGATTCACTGAGGCGCATAGATATGGCTGCACAGTCGCGGCAGAAAAAGGACGTGCTGATAAAGAATGCTACTGGCCCCCATGCGCGTGATTATAAAAAAATATATGAAGACCAGTTTGCTGAAATCGACAAGTTGTGGTCGGGCACACGTGCTATTACAGCTCCGCAGGTACAGCAATACCTGCAGCAACTGATTACGAAGATAACTTCGGTAAATCCCGATCTGGCCAATTCAGATGCGCGAATCATCTTTACGCGCGACTGGTGGCCCAATGCCTATAGTATGGGCGATGGAAGCATTGCCGTAAATGCCGGGTTATTCATCCATTTAAATAATGAGGCAGAACTGATCTTTGTTCTTTGCCACGAGCTGGCGCATTACCGGCTTGATCATACCGGCAAGTCAATCCGCAAATATGTAGAGACAATCAATAGCGATACCTATCAGAGTGAACTCAAACGCCTCTCGAAAGAAACTTATCGCGTCAATCAGCAGCTGGAAAAACTATCGCGTGGATTTTTGCTGAGTTCACGCCGGCACAGCCGCGATAATGAAGCAGAGGCCGACAGGCAGGCGCTGACGTGGATGCGCCGTACGGGGTATGATTGCAATGGTATTCGCAGCTGTCTGCAACTGTTGAGTGAGATAGACCAGGCAGAGAGTTTTCCCTCACCCGTACTTAACCAGGTATTCAATTTCCCTGAGTATCCATTCAAAGCAAGATGGGTTCAGAAAGAATCGGCCATCTTTAGTCAAATGGAAGCGGCAGATGCTGCCGGCGAGAAAGATTCATTGCGTACTCACCCTGACTGTGAAAAAAGGATTGCCTTACTGGCCGACTCGCTGGCCGGCTGTGAGGGCCGGGGACAGTTGTTTCAGGCTGAAGAAAATATGTTTACCGGGCTGAAGAAAGAGTTGTTTCCCGAAATTGCCGCACAATGTTATCGCGAAAACCAACTCAGCCGGCATTTATATTACAGTCTGCAACTGCTGCAGGCCGATTCTGCGTATGTGCCGCAGGCGGCCTGGTCTATAGCGCGCTGTCTGAATACACTCTATGAAAAAACAAAGGAGCATCAGATCGGCTCCAGTGTAGATAAGGAAGGAGAGGAGTGGAGCTCAGGGTATAATCAGCTGCTGCGGATGCTCAGTCGTATCCGGCTCGAGGAGCTGGCACAGCTTAACTTCCAGTTTTGCCGCCGGTATGTTGCACAGGCGCGTTCCTATCCCGGTTTTCTGGAAGAGGCCCGCATCGCAGAAAAAAGAGCCCGTCTGCAGTAGCCGCTTTCCGAATCATGATTGAATGATTATCTTGACCCAAATTAGCATAACCAGCAAAAACAAACCATGCAGAGATTAAGTACCATTACCCTGCTGCTGACATTCTTTGTCACCGCCGGCAAAGCACAAAACCTTTCTATTGAAAACGTATACAAGGTAGCTCTCCGCAACTCAGATGCTATCCGCGAAGGATCTGAAGTAAAGGGATATTATTTCTTTTACGTAAGCGATAAGATCGATAAAAAGACGAATGAGTATACGCTTCAGATCACCGACCAGACACTCAAAAAGCTCAAAGACGTCAAGTTTCAGGATTCCAAAGATGTATCGATCATTGAGTCTTCGTTTAATGGCACCGATCTTATCTTCTTATTGTACAACGACGATGCCCGTACTTTCGAATATCAGGTCTACGGCGCCGATGGCAAGAAAAAGTATACCTACAATCGCCAGCTGAGTAAGAAGGAGAAACGCTTCCTGGAAGCTTCTTATCTCAACGATGACGAAGACAAGAATTATAAAGGTCTGTACCCGGTAGAGGGTCGTGGGTTTATTTCCAATATGCCCAGCCGCGAAGACAAGGACTATACTTTCCAGGTTGATTATTTCTCTACCGAAAAGAGGAAACAATGGAGTTATATTCCTACCGTGGGTGCCAAACGCTTTATTGGCGATTACCTCGGCACTTTTAATGGCGTAGTATATCTCGAAGTACTGAAGTTTACAGGAATGATGGATCAGAAGCCCGATTCCTACCTCGTGGGACTTGACCTCGAAACCGGCAAGCAGTTATTTGAGAAAAGTACGGAGCAGGGAAAGTTCAAGTTTTATCCAGCTTCCATGTCGATTGTAAATGATGGAAAAGCATACATTTTTGGCGAGTACTTCAATCCCAATGGGAATATTTTTAAAGACAAATCACTTGGTTTCGGTTTCTGGAATGTAAATGAGAAAGGAGAAGTGCTGAGCGAAAAATACAACTCCTGGGATCTGGATATGGGCAAACATCTGAGTGTAAGCTCAAAAGGAAAGATTGACGATTTCGGTTTTATGTTCCTGCATAATATGGTACAGACAGCAGACGGTTCTATTTTTGCCATCGGTGAGGGTTATCAAAAAACGGCCAGCGCGCTGGGCATTGCATCAACGTTGCTCACCCGTGGTGGCGGATTGAGTGTGTTGAAAATGAAAGTGACTGATATGTTGCTGATCCGTTTCGATAAAGACTTTAATGTAAAAAGCGCCCAGATTTTTGATAAGAATGCCAATAAGCAGGAGCTGCCCAGTGGTTATGAGTTTGTGAGTACGCCGCTGATTGGAAAGATACTGCGCGACTATGGTGTTTTTGACTATTCCTATACGCAGATGAACAAAGACCTCTCTTCGTTTACCGTTTGTTTCTCTGACTATGAGCGGGGTAAGTATTATAAGGGTACCACATTCAATGCGATCACCTATGCCGATGGTAAGATCACTACCGACAAGATCAAAACCAAATCACAAGCCAGCAGCTCGGTCGTATTGCCCGGCAAACAGGGTCAGGTGCTGATTCTTGAATATTTCAAGAAGGATAAAAAGATGGAAGCGCATTTTGAAAAGCTGAATTAGGAGTGGTAAGTTTTAAGTAATAAGTTATAAGTTTTTTTTGCAGCTGCTGTAAACGAAGAAGCGACCGGTTTAACCGGTCGCTTCTTACTTAAAACTTATCACTTAAAACTTAAAACCTATCCCGGCATGCGCGAGATATATTTTTCGATCTGTTTGATCTGATCTACTATCTGGGGTGTTGTTGGTTTCAGTGCTTTTGATTTGCGGAAAAAGTCTTTGGCGGCGCGGAATTCGCGTTTGTTGATCATGAGGCTGCACATTTGAAGGTAGGCGGCGGCTTCATTTTCTTTATCGGGCAGGCCTTTGCGGAGGGCACTGCGGATATAGCTTTCGGCCTGGCGCAGGTCATTTTTCTGCATGGAAAGCATTCCCATTTGCAGCAGGCTGGCGCCTTCGGCTTCTTTCATGGGCATGCCGAGGTCGAGGCCTTTTTTCATCATTTTTTCAGCTCCGTCAAAGTCCTGCTTCATCATGGCGATGTTGCCTTTGAGGGTGAAGTAAACGGAGCGGATGGGTTTATAGAGCAGGTTGGGGAAATGAATGCTGTTGATTACTTTTTCGGCACCATCCATGTCGCCATTTTCCATGTATTCCTGGATGAGGCGCAGGGGGCCAAAGAAAAAGTGGCCGAGAATGAGGATCAGGCCTACAAAATAAAGCGGGAAAGCCGGCCAGAATCCAGCGGCATAGTTCACATATCCACCCAGCAGGCCCAGGCCAATGCCGATCCAGAGACGGTATTTGATCAGCAGGTTGTAAAATTTCATATTGACGAGTTATTTGAGCCGCAAAAGTAAGTTTTAAGTGGTAAGTTTTAAGTTTTAGGTTAAAAGTGGCCGGTGGTCAGTGGCCGGCATTGAATGAATTGCCAGGAATTGGTTGTAATATTCCACAACAGATTGATTATTAATAAAAAACCTATAACTTATTACCTAAAACTTATCACTGTTTCGACTCACTGCTCTTCTTCGTAATAGATCTTATAGTACTTGCGCCCCAATTCGTCTACTCCTTTTTCGATGAGGTCGCGGCGGCCGTGGATATAGATATGGAAGTTGCGGTCGAGTTTGACGATGCTTTTGAAGACTTTCTGTTGTTTTTTGACGGCGGCCACGTGTATGGCAAATTCGTCTTCGATCTCAAAGTGGCGGGCTGCTTCGAAGTTGCGTTTATGGTCCATGAAGGCATCTACTACTTCGGGGTGATGCATCACTTCCTGGGTAAATTCCTGGAGGCTGAATTGTTCGTGGTTTTTGAAGTAGTCGATGGATCGGTTGAGGAGGTCGGCCTGGTCGGTTTTGCTTACGTCAAATTTTTCAGGGTATTCGCTGGTGATAAAGTTTTTGCAAAGGCTGAGGTATTTGTCGGTCTGGTGGTAGCTGTCGGCCCA
>JAGODE010000194.1 GCA_017998385.1 Chitinophagaceae bacterium
GAGAGCTCCTACACAGGTATAAAGTATAATTACTTTTCCAAGGCCAAGTGATGCGATCTTTTCATCGGTAATGGCAGCAGTAGAACCAAACAGCGCAATTGCTACTACAATAGGCCCGATAGTAGTTCCAAAGGAATTTACTGCACCGCCCAGTGTAACCCGGCTTGTACCCGTTGAAGGATCACCCAAAGCAATAGAAAAGGGCTGAGAAGCTGTTTGTTGCAATGAAAAACCAAGCGCCACAATAAAAAGGCCCACCAACATACCCGAAAATACGTTAGCATTCACAGCAATAATCATCGCTACGGCTCCAAGTGCAGAAAATAAAAGACCATAAACAATGCTTTTTTTATACCCCCATTTGGCTACCAAATCCTTTCCGCCTAACGCAGCGTATACGAAAAGAATGAGTGCACCGATATAATAAGCCAGGTAATAAGCAAAATCGATCAACTGACTCTGAAACTGATCGAGATTAAAATAATGTTTACAAAAAGGGATAAAAACACTGTTGCCAGCTGCTATGAACCCCCAAAAGAAGAAAACGCTTACCAATGTACTTAACGCACCATAGTTGGTTGGGATTTTGCCCTGTTGCTGCATAACAATCGACGGTTTAAATATTAAGCACTCAAAATAACAAGATTTCAGTTAGCGAAAAATTTTTAATTGGAACGAACAGGCATTAGGAAAAACAACTTAATTTGACTGCAATTGTCATTTTAATAAAAGCACTATGGAAATTGTACACGTAGCGGCAGAATGTTATCCGGTGGCCAAGGCAGGAGGACTGGGCGATGTGGTCGGATCTCTTCCCAAATACCAGAACGAACTGGGCCATGTAGCCAAAGTGGTCATGCCTATGTATCGTACCAAATTCCTTTATCAGAACCAATGGGAACTGGTGCACGAAGGAGGTCAGCACCTCGGATCACACTGGTTTCATTACAGCGTGATCCGTGAAAAGACAAATAAACTGGGCTTTGATCTTTACCTCATCGATATCAATGGACTGCTTGACCGCGAAAAGATCTATGGCTACGATGACGACAACGAACGCTTCATCGCCTTTCAGACGGCAGTTTGCGACTGGCTCAGTCACTGGCAGCATAAACCCAGTGTCATTCACTGCCACGACCATCATACGGGGCTTATCCCGTTTATGATGAAGCATGCCTATGCCTTCCGCAATCAGCTGGCCGGTATCCCATCCATATTCACCGTACATAACGGGCAATACCAGGGCTGGCTGAGCTGGGATAAATATTATTACCTGCCTGCTTACGACAGCTGGAACTGGGGATTGCTCGACTGGAACAATACCATCAACCCAATGGCCTCAGCCGTAAAATGTGCGTGGAAGGTCACAACCGTCAGTCACAGCTACCTGGGTGAGCTCCGCGAATCGGCCAACGGTCTCGAAAACCTGTTTGAATACGAAAAAGGCAAAAGCAGCGGCATCCTCAACGGTATCGATACGCAGGTATGGGATCCGCGTACAGACAGCTACCTCATACGCAATTACGATATAGAACTGGTAGAAAAAGGTAAACAGAAAAATAAGGCGGAAGTATGCGGACAGTTCGGACTCGATCCGGCTAAACCCCTGATCGCATTTATTGGCCGGCTGGTAGGCGAGAAGGCAGCCGACCTTTTACCCGATGCCATCAGCCAGTCTATCTATCACCACCACGGAAAAGCCAACTTCCTCGTACTTGGTTCCGGCGAAACGCAGCTGGAGTCGCAGCTCGACCACATGAAAAGCCAGTTTAAAGGCTACTTCAATACGTTTATCGGCTACAGCGAACCACTCAGTCACCTGATTTATGCCGGTTCCGATTTCCTGCTCATGCCCAGCCGTGTAGAACCCTGTGGGCTTAACCAAATGTATGCCCTTCGCTATGGAACCGTACCCATGGTTCGCAGCGTGGGCGGATTAAAAGATACCATCCGCGACTTTGGCGACTGGCAGGGCTTTGGTATCCGGTTTGACAAGGCCAGCGTGGGCGACATCACGTACTCCGTTGGCCGTGCCATTGATCTGTACCAGAACAGGCCGGACCTTTACCAATGGATGCGCAGTCATATGATGACCATCGATCACTCGTGGGATTCATCTGCACAACAGTATATTGACCTCTATCAGTCACTTCAATAAATATAACAGCCACAGGAATATTTTCTATGGCTGCATTTTCATTCAATATTCTTACTTAACTTTTACGCAACAATACATTAAACGTACTTCGCCATGTCAATCGCCAAAGAAATTGTAAGTGTGATACTGGGCGGTGGTGCCGGCTCAAGGCTCTATCCGTTAACTGCCAGCAGATCAAAACCAGCCGTACCTATTGCAGGTAAATACCGCCTAGTTGATATTCCCATTTCAAACTGCATGAACTCGAATATCAACCGCATGTTCGTACTTACGCAGTTTAACTCTGCCTCACTCAACCGCCACATCAAGAATACCTATCATTTCAGTGCATTCAGTTCAGCCTTTGTAGACATCCTGGCTGCCGAGCAGACACCCGACAACCCAACCTGGTACCAGGGCACTGCCGATGCCGTTCGTCAAAGCCTTCGGCATATTGCTCCATTCGACAGTGAATATGTCCTGATTCTTTCCGGCGATCAGCTCTACCAGATGGACTTCCAGGAAATGCTCGATAATCATAAACGCACCGGCGCCGATATTTCCATTGCCACCATTCCCGTAGGAGACCGCGAAGCGCCCGAATTCGGCATCCTTAAAAAGAATGAGGAAGGCCTGATAACTTCCTTTATCGAAAAACCCAAAAAGGATGTGCTGGCCGACTGGGAAAGCGACACTGGCGAAGAAATGCAAAAGGCCGGCCGTAAATACCTGGCATCAATGGGTATTTATATCTTCAACCGCAACCTGCTCTTCGATTACCTGCAGAACCTTTACCAGGATGCCACTGACTTCGGAAAAGAGATCATTCCCCAGGCTATTACCAGCTGCAGGGTGGCTTCTTACCAGTATGAAGGCTACTGGACCGATATCGGAAATATCTACAGTTTCTTTGAAGCCAACCTCGGACTTACCGCCGATCTTCCCGACTTCAATCTTTTCGACAACAATAAAGCTATATATACCCGCGCCCGCATGCTGCCCCCGGCAAAAGTGAGTGGCACTACGCTGGAAAAAACCGTGATTGCAGAAGGCTCTATCATCAATGCATCGCGCATGGAACAATGCGTAGTCGGCATCCGCTCCCGCATAGGCCATGGTACCACCGTGGTTAGCGCTTACCTCATGGGCAACGATTACTACGAAACCCTGCAGGATATAGCCCTTGACCAGGCACGCGGTATTCCGCTGCTGGGTATCGGCAACCGCTGCTATATCAAAAATGCCATTCTGGACAAAAACTGCCGCATAGGAGACGATGTGCGTATCAATGGCGGCCCTCATCTCGAAAACACCGACCAGCCGCTTTATACGATTAAGGATGGAATTGTGGTTGTGAAAAAGGGAGCTGTGATTCCGAATGGTTTTGTGATATAGTATAATAAGGTCAGAGGTATAAGGTAAAAAGGCAGAGGGGCTATATATACAATAACCCTTCTGCCTTTTTATCTTATACCCTTTACCCTTCAAGATGTGTACAAATTACATATTGTTGTATATTGCTTCTTCAACCTAACGGAAAATACGATTGCTATGGCCAATGCCACTATTCCTGCCGGGAATAATGAAACCGGTAAACCATCTCTGAGTTTTGGTCAGATTTGGAACATGTGTTTTGGTTTTTTGGGGATTCAGTTTGGATGGGGTCTCCAGATGGCGAATATGAGCGCCATCTTCGAACACCTCGGTGCTACAAAAGTTGCCGGTCTTTGGCTGGCAGCCCCCCTCACAGGTTTGCTGGTCCAACCGATTGTGGGATACCTGAGTGACAGGACCTGGCATCCAAGGTTTGGGCGCCGGCGGCCCTACTTCCTGGTAGGAGCGATACTCAGTTCTGCTGCATTGATTCTCATGCCTAATTCATCGGCACTTTGGATGGCTGCAGGCCTGCTATGGGTACTGGATGCATCTATCAACATCAGCATGGAGCCATTCCGGGCCTTCGTTGCCGATAAACTCCCGGAACGTCAACGTACACTCGGTTTTACCACTCAGAGTTTTTTTATAGGCGTAGGTGCTGTTTTGGCAAATATGATGCCCTACATGCTTACAAACTGGCTGGGTGTAGAAAATGAAGCTGAAGGCAATGCCATTCCGACGAGTGTCCGTATTTCATTTTACATCGGAGCGGCAGCTTTCTTCACTGCCGTATTATATACGATTCTTACTACAAAAGAATACCCTCCTGATCCGGCACAACAACGGGAAATAAAAAATAATAAAGGTTTTATTGCGGGCCTTCGCGAAATAACCGGCAGCATTGCTCATATGCCCAAAATCATGCGGCAACTGGCTCCTGTGCAGTTTTTTACCTGGATGGGGTTATTCTGCATGTGGATATTCTTTGGTGTCACAATAGCAAGATCTGTATTTGGCTACCAGGATCCACTTCCGCAGACCGAATTGGGTTTTGAAGCTGTAAAGAAAGCAGCCTTTATACAACTTGAAAAAAATGCAGGTGCCAATACAGGTGAGTCAAAAAAAGACCTTGCAAAATATTTTAATACACCCGGCCAATCTTTTCCTGCAGAGGTTGGAATCAATACCACCACGCTATTTCAAAATTTCAGACAAATACGTGCTGATAATTCAACTGCGTTTAATAGTCTGGATGAAAAAATTAAAAACGTAAAAGATAGCGATGGACAGCCTGCTAATTGGGCTACATTGGAAAATTTCATAACCGGGAAAGCAGCCTCCGCCGACATTTTTATTGAAGAGTACCGCAGCAATAAAAAGAAGTACAATGATGGGGTGGAATGGGGAGGCAACTGTTTCGCCTTCTATAGTATCATTACTTTTTTGGTTGCATTCCTTTTGCCCCGGCTGGCATACCGAATTGGCTTAAAACGGACTCATTTTATGTGCCTTGTTGCCGGTGGAATCGGTCTTCTTGCTATATGGGTTATCCAAAACAAATACGCCCTCTTTCTATCTATGACTGGTGTAGGTATAGCCTGGGCCAGCATCCTTTCGATGCCATATGCAATGTTATCAAACCGGATACCAGCTGAAAAAATGGGCATCTACATGGGTATATTCAACTTTTTTATTGTTATCCCTGAAATCATTACTGCCTTATCCTTTGACTGGATACTGGAAAATATTTTTGACTGGAACCGAACAATTTTTGTAGCTACCGGTGGTGTACTTCTTCTTCTTGCATCGCTGTTATGCTTACGTGTTAGCGAATCCAAATAATCTGTTTTTATGAGTTATAAGAATATTTTAATCGGGATTTTTATCTTCCTCACCTGTCACACAATTAGTGCACAGAAAGTTTACCCCTCCAACTGGTGGGTTGGCATGAAAGACCCAAAGCTTCAGCTGATGGTCTATGAAGAAGGCATTGCCAACCGCATTCCCATGTACAAACTCAGCGCTGCCGGCATGAAACTGGCCGATGGAGTAACTCTGAAGCAAATACACCGGGTAGAAAATCCCAACTACGTATTTCTTGATCTGGTCATCGATAAGCTGGCCAAACCGGGTAAACGTGTTTTCCGCTTTGGTAACGGCGACCGCCAGGTACAAATCAGTTATGAACTGATGGCCCGCAATAAAGAGAATGGAAAAACGCGCGTGCAGGGCATCAGCTCAGCCGATTTTGTATACCTCATGATGCCCGACCGCTTCAGCAACGGCAACCCAGACAACGATATCGTAAAAGGCTATCGGGATGAAACCAGCGACCGGAGTAATAAATTCTCCCGACACGGCGGTGATTTCACCGGCATTGAAAATCACCTGGACTATTTCAACGAACTGGGCGTAACCGCCATCTGGATGACGCCTGTTATTGAAAACAACACCAGCCTCATGCACGAGTGGGGTAATACGGTAGCAGGTTATCACGGTTACTGGTTTACTGATCATTACCAGATAGATAAACGCTTTGGGGGCAATGAAGGCTATGTACAACTGGTAAAAGCAGCACACAAAAAAGGTATCAAGATCATTCAGGATGCGGTATATAATCACGTGAGCAAGGAACACTGGTTTGTACTCGATCCACCCGGCAGTGACTGGCTCAACAACTGGCCGCAGTTCACTTCGCCCAATCACCGCGAAGAAGCGATATTCGACCCGTATGGCTCGGCCTACGATAAAAAGAATATGCTCGATGGCTGGTTTACCGATCACCTGCCAGATCTGAATCAGCGCAACCCATACCTGGCCAATTACCTGATACAGCATGCCATCTGGACAACGGAATATTTTGGCATTGATGGTTGGCGGGTTGATACATATAAGTACTGCGACGAGCAGTTTCTCAACAACGTCAATACTGCGCTGGAGCGCGAGTTTCCGGGTATCACCATTTTTGGCGAAGCATGGGTAAATACCATTGTAGCAAATGCCTACTTTACCCAAAACAATATGAAAGCGCCGTTTCAGCATAATGCGAACAGTGTGATCGATTTTCAGATCTGTTTCGCATTGCACTCGGCCATGCAGCGTGCTCAGGGCTGGACAGATGGCGTAAATAAAATATACATGACCCTGGCCCAGGACTTCATTTACAAACGCCCGGAGCGCAACTGTATCTTCCTCGACAACCACGATATGGACCGGGTATTTTCGGTAGTAGGCGAGGACTGGAGCAAACTGAAAATGGGACTTAACTGGTTACTGACTCTCCGCGGCATTCCGCAGCTTTATTATGGTACGGAGATACTGATGAAGAATTTTAAAAATCCTACAGACGCCCTGGTACGTGAAGATTTCCCGGGGGGATGGAAGGAAGATGCCAGCAATAAATTCACGGCTGCCGGTCGTAATGAGCGCGAAAATGAAGCCTTTAACCACTTAAGTGCCCTGGCCCGCTTCCGTAAGAGTTCCAGCGCCCTTACCAGCGGCAAAACCATGCAGTACGTCCCCAAAGAAGGCCTGTATGTGTATTTCCGCTACGATGCCCGGCAAACGGTGATGGTGATCGCCAATACAGGTGAGAAAACCCTCCGTCCCGACTGGCAGCGATACCAGGAGCGGGTGGGAGGGTTCTCAAAAGCCCGGAATGTAGTGACTCAGTCTGTGACTCAATTGAGCAGCCTGGAACTGCAACCGGGAGAAAGTTTCGTATTCGAGCTGCTGCCTTAACTGGCTTATATGCCCGTCATATCATAAAGGCAAGCACCAGCTTTTGCCCGTATTTGTCCCATTGTTTCAGTAAGCGGTCCATTTGCGAAAGCATGGCGGCACGGTCTACCTTTTTACCCTTGCTGGCCGGAGCCAGCTGTTTGAGGTCGGGAGTTAGACTTACCCTGGTGGCAAACCAGGTGGTATGCAGGCGGGGAACACCCACACCCAGGATCATACCGGGCAAACCGTGTATGCCTTCCGGGCCACCCGATACCATGATCTCATCGGTATAAAAGGCAAACACTGCCACGGTATCATACATGATACCTACCGCCTTACGGCATTCAAAACCGGCAATATTGCGGGTATCACTGGTAATCTTCCACCGGATTTTTTGCAGGCTGTCCTGAATCAGGAAGGTCTCTTCAAAAACCGGCTTCTGCGTTATTGTAGTGCCTGCGTTATAATCATTGAACACTTTATTATCATCCGCAAATGGCTCAAACCACATACCGCGGGGAATATCGGGTTCTTTGACTCTTTTGTAGTAAGACTTTGTACCGTCACTTATAAAGCTGAATTTACTCACCAGGCTGTTAGGCAGATTATTTTTAATCTGCTCAAACCATTCCGGTTCTATTTCCTTC
Organism: Chitinophagaceae bacterium; assembly: GCA_017998385.1. GTDB lineage: Bacteria > Bacteroidota > Bacteroidia > Chitinophagales > Chitinophagaceae > CAYMZZ01. The sequence continues at coordinate 7,885 of JAGODE010000194.1, forward strand.
ATCAGCTGTTTTACAGCCACCGTCTTATCAAATTCGATGCTTACTTTTTCAGCAAAGATCTGCTGGGCACGCAGCGGCAGGTAAGCCACCAGCAGCAGTACGTATATTAAAAGCTTTTTCATATTCAGAATTTCTTGAAGTTTGATTGAATAATAAGTTGCGCCACTACTCTTTGGTCATTCCGGGCATTTTGGTAAACGTCCAGCGGATGTTAAACATAAAATACTGCGCCAGTTGATCGTAGCGCTGCTCGCTCACAAAGTTGCTGTTGATCGTACGATTGAACCCGATATTCTGATTCAGGATATCATGTGCCACAAAGGAAAGACGAAGGTTCTTGTTTTTAAAGAAGCTACGTCCGAGGCTGGCATTCCATACCGTAATATTAACCGGATTGGGGAATGCACTTGTTTTCTGACGCAGGTTTGATTGTACATCGGAATCCAGGTCCAGACCACCCGGCAGTTTCACATACAGGTTGGCCCGTCCGCCATAGGTCCAGTAATTGTTATTGGCTGTGGGACGCAGTGATGATTCTGAAATATTACGGCTCACCGATGGACCAATGCTCACGTTGAGTTTCTCCTGGATATTGTAGCGGATATTATACTGCAGCATCAGGGT
>JAGODE010000195.1 GCA_017998385.1 Chitinophagaceae bacterium
GGCCTGCATTTCATCCAATCATGCCATGGCTCAGCATATTATCCGTAAAACCGCCCGGCTGGCTTCTTATTACAATAGCAAATGGTATGTACTGTATGTGCAAACCCCACGCGAGTCAACCGATAAGATACCACTGGCCGCTCAGCGTCACCTGATTAATAATTTTAAGAACGCAACAGAACTGGGTGCGGAAGTGATTCAGGTAAAAGAAGATAATGTGGCGGAAGCCATCATGCGGATGATCCGGGAAAAAGAGATCACTACACTCTGTATCGGCAAACCACGTATCAAACTCTGGCAGGTGATCCTGAAAACCAGTCTTTTCAACCAGCTGTTAAATGCTTTATCACAAAATGACGTAGACCTGGTAATTTTATCCTAATGATAACAAGTGTCAGAAACAAAATCCGCCTGGGCAGCTTTTTCCTTTTCCTGCTGGTGCTGCTCTCCTGCGGGGTGGGCGTATATAATCTCGTGCGCCTCAAGAACGATGCCACGCTGATTCTGAAAAACAATTACGAGTCGCTCGACTATTGCCACACCCTGCAGCAATTGCTTGATACGTCCTTGCCGGGCGGCAGGCCGCTCGCAGCAATGGATAGCGTGCTGCAACTGCAGGAGCGTAATGTGACCGAGCCCGGTGAGCAGGAGGCAACCCGCAGTATTCGTGATCAGCTGGAGGCCTTGCGTACCGGATCAGACACAGTGGCTGTAACAGCCATGCGTGCTTCCATTCAGCAGGTATTGCGGTTGAACATGCAGGCTATTGAAACAAAAAATAACCGGGCTACCGCCACTGCCAATAAAACGCTTACCTATATTTCGCTGCTGGCGGGCCTGGTGCTGCTGATCGGTATCAGCTTTTCCTACAATTTTCCATCCATACTTACACAACCGATACAGGAACTTACCGAAGGCCTGCAGGAGATCAGCCGAAAAAACTACCGGCACCGCCTGCATCTGACACGGCACGATGAGTTTGGGCAGATGGCGCAGTCATTTAATACCATGGCTGAACGGCTGGAATATTTCGAACACAGCAATCTCAATAAGATCATATTTGAAAAGACAAGGGCCGAAGCTGTTATCAACAGCCTGAAAGAAGCCAGTATTGGTATTGATAAATCAGGCATGATATTGTTTGCCAACAATCAGGCCCTGCAACTTCTGGGGTTGCAGGCAAAAGATATAGTGGGCAGGCAGGTTGCTGAAGTAAGCAGCCGCAATGATCTGCTTCGGTTCCTGCTCGAAGATAAAGGCAAGCTGCCTTTTAAAGTGGTGCTCGATAACCGGGAGAATTATTTTGTAAAAGAGGAAATAGAGATTGATCAGGAAGGTGCTGAAAATAAAGTGATCGTATTACAGAACATCACTTCGTTCAAAGAACTGGATGTGGCGCGCACACACTTTATTGCAACCGTATCGCATGAGTTGAAAACGCCGCTGGCTTCTTCTGATTTTAGTTTGAAGCTGCTCGAAAACCCGCGTACAGGCACGCTCACGCCCGACCAGCAGGAACTTGTTCATAACCTGCGGCAGGATAACCAGCGTATGCTGCGTATCCTGAGCGAATTACTCAATATGGCCCAGGTAGAAACAGGTCGTATTGAATTGCACCAGGCCGCTGCAGATGCCGGTCAGATTGTAAAAACAGCTATTCAGTCATTAGCGGCAGCAGCGCGTGCCCGGCAGGTCGATATCCGTTTCGAGTCGCCGGCAGATCTGCGGCAGGTTATGGCCGATGCTGAAAAAACGGGATGGGTATTGAATAATCTTTTGAGCAATGCCATCCGCTATTCGCCCGGTGGCGGAGTCGTGGCTGTTGAATTGATCAGCGAACCGGACCGGGTAGTTTTCTCTGTAAAAGATCAGGGGCCCGGCATACCTGCACAATATGCAGAAAAAGTATTCGATCGTTTCTTTACGCTGCCGGATTCAAAAAATACCGGAACCGGACTGGGCCTGGCCATTTCCAAAGAGTTTATTGAAGCGCAGGGCGGACAAATATGGGTCGATGCGGCATGGACAAATGGAAGTGATTTTCGTTTCTCCTTGCCGGTAGTCTGAGCATATTATTTATCCAATCGCGGTTGTGTAAAATGCGGGCCATTGCTGGTTGATGATGTTGCTTCATGACGGCCCTGCCTTTTCTATTCTGCTGGTTCATTAATCCCGCTGCGGTGCCGATAAAATAATTTTACCGCATTTCTAAAAGCCCACAAATACATCTGTACAAATCTGGCTATCAAACTCTTTTATCGCCAACGGTTTTCTGTGAAATACAATTAAAAACGGAAAGGGGCAGAAAACTGCCCCTTCTTTCACTGTTGCCATTGAGAAAACGGATCACTGCTTAACGATGAAAAACTTTCCTCCATTGGTAGTATTGGTACCACTGCCCCAGGTGCCTTCTATGAAAGTCATTTTAGGATCAATAGTGGCAGAAGTAGAATAGCTGCTGCCGCCAGTGTATGTATACTTGCTGGTAACTGTTGAGCCACTGAGGCTGTAAGTGCCTTCTGCTTTTGAAGCAGCCGCAGTGTCTACTCCATCAAATACACGTACTGTGCCATCTGTTCTGAATAAAAATGAATAGCCTAACGTTGGATAAGAAGTAGTAGCCCCGTATTTACCTTTCCATAATCCGGTGATGGAAGGCTTTTCGGTTTCGTCCTTATCTTTTTTACAGGAAACAATTAATACAAGCGAAAGAGCAAGCAGGGACAGGATTCCTTTGTTCATAAATGTGTGCGTTTTGTGTGAGGGTTAATGGTTTTTGATTAGGGTGTAAAACTAAATAAGGGAGCGTGTACGGTAAATACAACATTAGTGGTAAAAAGGTGGAAGGTAAGCGGCAGAAGGAATAAGAAGGGGCAGAAGTTATTACCGGAAGCGGGTATAGGAAGATTACTTGCGTATTTCTGCGGTCGTTTCAGATCTTAGGTTTGTTTGCTTATAAGGAATACGCAATAATAAGATTACCGACACTACAGTCATGATACTACTGAGGAGAAAGGTGACGGCGGCTCCAAAATAAAACCAGGTAAGTCCTGCCAGCGAGCTTGCCAGCATACTGCAAATACTTTGAAAGCCACTAAAGGTGCCGATGGCTGTTGCCGTATCTTTTTTATCAGAGATATTACTGATCCAGGCTTTGGATATGCCTTCGGTAGCAGCAGCATACAGCCCATACAGGAAAAACAGGCCATAGTAAACATATGTTTCATTACTGTTTGCAGCCATGCCTGCATATACGCAGGCGAATAGCAGGAGGCCTGCCAGCAGTATTTTCTTCAGCCCCCATTTATCGGCCAGGATGCCCAGCGGAAAAGCCGCCAGTGCAAAAATGAGGTTATAAAAAATATACAGTGTAATAACAGCAGCATCGGTCATGCCGCCATCTTTTGCTTTCAGCAACAGAAATACATCGGAACTGTTGAACAAAGTGAATAACAGGAGGGCTCCTGCCAGTTTACGGTATACGGCCGGACTGCTTTTCCAGTATCCGGTAAAGGCAAAAAACGATATGCGCTTCGCCGACTGAATCTTTTCAGGTTTTTTGTCTTTGAGCAGCAGGCTGCAGCCAATGGCAACTAAACCCGGCATCAGCGCAACCAGGAAGAGCATGCGGTAATCTCCGGGATGCCATTGCAGGTAGAGTAATGCCAGCAGTGGTCCCAGTACAGCACCGAGAGTATCCATGGACCGGTGAAAGCCGAAAACCTTTCCTTTGGTGGCCGGGGTGGCTTCATCGGAGAGTATGGCATCGCGTGCACCGGTGCGCAGTCCTTTACCAAGGCGGTCAATGGTACGTACCAGGAATACCCACAGGGGATAAGCAAATGCCGCCATCAGGGGTTTGGATAGGGCGCTGAGTGTATAGCCAAGCTGTACAAAGGGCACGCGCCGGCCGGTATGATCAGATAATTTTCCAAAGTATCCTTTGCTAAGGCCAGTCGTAGCTTCGGCTACTCCTTCCAGGATGCCAATGAGCACAATAGAGAAGCCAATGCTCTCCAGGTATAAAGGCATTACCGGGTAAAGCATTTCGCTGGCAGTATCTGTAAACAGGCTGATGAGCGAAAGGATCCAGATGGTGCGGGTCAGAACTTTCATTTGCCGAAGACAGGTAAGCGTGTTGATGTTTGATTAAAGGTAATTAACCAACCGCATTACATTATACCGGTCCATGTAATAAAAAGCAGCCCGGATACTCCAGGCTGCTCTCCGCAATAATAATAGTTTTATTCCGACCACTGACCACCGGCCACCGACCACCGACCACCGACCACCAGCCACCGACCACCGATAACTTATTTCAACCTGTCGGGATAGGTGCGGGCAAACATCCAGGCAGGATATTCTGCGGGCAGCTGGCTTACTTCATCGAGACGTTTCAGTTCTTCTTCGGTAAAACGTACAGCAGGTGCTTTGAGGTTGTCTTCCAGTTGTTCGATCTTATTGGCGCCGATGATCACGCTCGTTACAGCCGGTTGATGCAGCAGCCAGGCCAGTGCCAGCTGCGCTACTGTCGCATTTTTTTGTGGCGCCAGTTCCTGCAGTACATCAATGATATTGAAAGCTCGCTCTTTGTTGACTGGCGGGAAATCAAAATTGGCACGGCGACCATCGCCTTTTGCTTCTTCGGCACGCGAATATTTACCACTGAGCAGGCCACCTGCCAGCGGGCTCCATACCATCAGCCCGGTCTGCTGATCTTTGAGCAGCGGAATGATTTCGCGCTCCAGGTCGCGGCCGGCAATGGTATAATAAGCCTGCAGCGAAACAAATTTAGCAATGCGATGGTGAGCCGAGTGGCTCAATGCTTTCATGAGTTGCCAGGCCGCCAGGTTGCTGGCGCCGATATAGCGTACTTTACCGGATCTTACGAGGTCGTTGAGTGCGTCAAGCGTTTCTTCGAGGGGTGTGAGGGGGTCGTAGCTATGGATCTGGTAAAGATCTACATGATCCAGTTGCAGCCGTTTCAGGCTGGCGTCGATCTGGTCGAAGATATGTTTGCGGGTGAGGCCAACATCATTGGGGCCTTCGCCCATACGGCCTCTTACCTTGGTAGCAATCACCAGGTCATCGCGGCGCAGTCCCAGGTTGCGGATGGCGCGGCCGGTAATTTCTTCCGACAGGCCTTCGGAATATACGTTGGCTGTATCAATAAAATTGATGCCTGCTTCTACAGCTCTTCTGATCAGATTATCTGCGGTCTGCTGGTCCTGTGTGCCGATGGCTGTCCAGAATCCGCGACCGCCAAACGTCATGGTGCCGAGGCAAAGCTCCGATACTTTTAATCCTGTATTTCCTAATAAATTGTACTTCATATACTGTGCTGTTTAGAAGCACAAAATTACCGGGGGCAGGGGCGGTAAAAGAGCCACCGTCAAAGTAAAAAGTACAAAAATCAAAGAATGGTCTGGCGGCGGTGCGAAAGAGGGGTGAGGCCGGTATGTTTCTTAAAAAAATTGTTGAAATGATTGGGATATTCAAAACCCAGGCAATAGCCGATATCGGCCACGCTCCAGTCGGTATGACGCAGCAACGCTCTTGCTTCGTGTACGATCCGCTCGCTGATATGTGTACTGGTAGGCCGGCCGGTGATTTCACGCACGGCAAAATTGAGGTGATTTACATGTACAGATAACTGGCGCGCATAATCACTGGCCCGACGCAATTGCAGGGTACTGGTGGGGGAGCTGATAGGAAACTGGCGTTCCAGCAATTCAATAAACAGGTTGGCAATACGGGTAGTGGCATTATGCTGCTGCGTGAAATTATTGGCCGGTTGCATCTTCATGGCTTCATGTATAAGGAGCCCGAGGTAGTTGCGGATTACGTCATATTTATAGGCGTAATCGGTGGCCAGCTCTTCCAGCATTTTATCGTATAAGCCGCTGATAAGCGCCAGTTGCTGTTCATTCAGAAAGAAAACCGGGTCTGCACCCAGGCGAAAGAGGGGCGAGTCCTGCAGGTTTTCGAGCCGGTCATTGTTGCGTATGAATTCTTCGGTGAAAATGCACATATAGCCGCTCTGATGTGTATCGAGTGTTTCGAAAGAATAAGGAATAAGCGGATTGGAAAAAATCAGTGCAGGCTGCGTAATATGAATACTGCGGCTGGCATAATTGATCCGGCTTTCAAATTTTACTACCCATATTTTATAATAGTCGCGCCGGTTGTAGGGAATCGTCATGCTTTCGCCCGGTTTGTCGTACCGGAGGGCATTAAAAGAAGCATTACCACCGGAAACCGTGCCGCAGGCGCGAAGATTGGGAGGGATTGACATGGAGCAAAATTACGAATTTCAAATAAAGGAATGCGGAGTAAAGGGTATAAAGAGTTTAAAGGGTATAAAGGGTAGTGGTCAGTGGTCTGTGGTCAGTTCTAAAGTTTAAACCTTTTATACCCTTTAAACTCTTTATACTCTTTATACCCTTTATACCCTTTATACTCGTTAAACTTTTAAACCTTTATACCTTTACACTTTTATACTTTTTTGCATGCCCAAGAACAAATCGGCTGTTATTCGTCATCGGGTCATCAACAACTGCCTGCGCGACAGGCGGAAGAAATACCCCACCCTGCAGTACCTGGCAGATGCCTGCTCGCGTGTGCTGGAGACGGAGGTCTCTACTTCTACCATCGAAAAAGATATCCGGCTCATGAAGCAGGAGCGGCCGGTGGGTTATGAAGCGCCCATTGTATTTAATCGTACCGAAAATGGGTATGCTTATTCAGCGCCCGATTATTCGATTGATGAAGTGGGGCTGGAGCCCGAGGAGTGGGAAGCGATTCGTTACGCTGCTTTATTATTGTTTCAGTATAAGGAAGTGCCCGTGTTTGCCAACTTTAAGGCAGCGGTGGAGCGTATTGATGCGAGCCTGCAGATCGGGCTGGATCTCGAAGACCCCTTTTTGTCGAAGAAGATACAGTTTGAGCAACCTGTATCGCTGAGCGGGTATGAATGGATTGGCGATATATCCACAGCATTGAAACAATCGGTACTCATTGAGTTTACGTATGAGAATATATATAAGGAAGAGGTCAAGACTTATACCGCCCTGCCGGTGCTGATGCGGGAGAATAAAAACCGCTGGTATGTGGTGGCCTGGGTAGAAAGCCGTGATGCCTATCTTACGTTTGCGCTCGATCGTATACGTGAGCTGACAATTACTGACCGGCGGCAACGGCTGCGCGGCAGTTTTGACGCCGAAAACTTTTCGCGGCATGCCGTAGGCATTTTTGATAATGATGGTGAGCCTGATACAGTACAACTCCAGGTAAGGGCGCCTTTTCATAAACTGGTCACCCTCGACCCCCTCCATCATTCGCAGCAGGTGCTGGAGAGTACCGATAAAAGCTGTACGATTCAATTGTCTGTTCATATCACCCATGAACTGCACCAGCGTATCCTGGCCATGGGTCCGCACTGTACAGTGCTGGCTCCGGATTCGCTTAAAAAAGAGATCAGGCAGCAGCTGGAGGAAGCCCTCAAAAAATATTAATAATCACTCCTCCAATAGGCGGCGGTGTGCCCTTTTAGCTTTGTTTCTACAAATCAGGAGTATGAACAAGCTAATACTACAATCGCCCGTTTTTTCCCGTACATCAACTGAAAATGAGCAGCTTATAGCGGCTATGGAACCTGCGGCCCGCGATCTGCCTGCCCTGGCCCGCCTGGGCTTTGCCCTTCAGTACCAGGAAGATCTCTTTATGAACCTGTGGCGGGAGCGTTGGGGGAAGGCCACTGATCTGGAGCTCGAAATACTCAAGGTGCAGTTGCGCGAAGCGCATTTCCTGAAAGCGGCCATCCGCCAGCATAAAGCTGACTGGAAAAAATACCTGACCGATCTGACTCATCTCGACCGTATGGTGGCCCAGGAGGCCCGCGGCAACCGCTCGGTAGGCTGGGGTGGTAATATCGTGTACAACATGCTGCGCAATCGCTATCCCGAAGAATGGTGCTGGCTGCTGCATACACATGGGCATGCACAAGCGAATGAGCTGGAAGAAGAGTGGCTTACGAAGAAAGCGGCCAGAGAACAAAGCCGCGCTGCAGCGTTCCCGTTTTTATCAGAAAACAATACCATGCGCCAGCGGGTGATGTTGCAGCTGACAATGGGGTAACTATAAGTGTTATCTATTAGTTTGCTGTTGTTTTAGAAAAGAATAACAATTGAGTCATATAAAGTAGAAAAAAGATAGGCTACATTCATATGCAATTTATCCTGATCGGGCATCTTATCAGGTAACCACCATCAACTGCCACCATGCACCTTAACCGAATCCTGCTATCGGGCATACTATGCCTTTGCCTGACCCTGCCTTGTTTTTCCCAACAACAGGAGGCAGGTGACACGACGCTTCATTTCAGCGAAAAATTTCTTCGCTCCATCGGCCGGCAGGCATCTTCACTGGAACACAAACTGGATAAGACAACGGATAAAGCCATCGC
>JAGODE010000196.1 GCA_017998385.1 Chitinophagaceae bacterium
GTGTAATGGCTCCTGATATGACGGCTGTATCAAAGCCAAACAGGAGGCCGCCTATAGCGACAGTAATGCAGATGAATTGCTGCCGGGCTACGTGTGAAGACATGGCAATCGTTTTTATTTTTTTTAAAGGTTGATCAGGCTATGAAAACAAGCGGGAGGGTTAATCCCGCCTGTAATCATCATCGTAACGTTGAATATCGTCCTGCTGCCAGTTGCCAAAGGCTACTTCCAGCACACGCACAGGCTGATTGCCTGTGCAGGTAAGGCGATGCTTTTCACGGGCCGGAATCCAGATTTCATCACCGGCTTTGTACTCTTTCACCTCTTCGCCTACCTGTACCAGCGCCCCATCATCAATTACAATCCAGAGCTCTGCCCGCCCCGTATGCGATTGCAGGCTTAACCGTTGACCAGGTAATACAGTCATAAGGCTTACCGTACAATCTTCATTATTGGCAAATTGTTTGAAACTGCCCCAGGGTCTGCTTACAAAAGACACATCGGGTTTTTTGCCGGGAATAGTTTTGGTTACATAATCGCTCATGGATAATTGATGTTTTAGGGTTTGGTACGGACAAATGCCTTGATGGTGCCGCAGGTTTTACCCTCGCTTTCACCATAGGGGCGTATTGTATATTCTTTTACAGATTCGGGTATTACAAACGTTTCGGCATAGTGTACTACAAACGGAGCAAAGGCACCGGTAGGGCTTTCTACAATTGCCTCGCGGCCTTCTACCAGGTTCAGCACATTCACACTATCATTGGTGTGATGGTGAACCGTCCTGGTAAACCAGTGTCTTCTTGTTTCGATGAATTCACGTTTGTGCAGGCCGGTGCGCTCTTCTTTCCAGCCATCACCTTCTGCTACAGGTTCTACAGCATTAACCAGTTCACGACGGGTAAATTCAGGAGTACATTCCCAGTTAATTACTTTTTTACCATGCTCAATATTGATGGGTCGTGGTTTACCATCAAGGCCCATGCGCCCCCAATCGTACAGTTTGAATGTAAAGATGTAAGGAGTGGCACTGATCTCGAGTACCATGCTGTTTTTACCGGAGCAGTGAATAGTGCCGGCAGGGATCAGTACATGATCATGTTTTTTGACCGGCCACTTTTCCACATATTTCTCTGCATCAAAAGCCTCACCCGTTTGCTGTGCTTTTTGCAGATCGCCGATCATTGCTTCCCTGTTGATATTATCCTTGAGTCCCAGGTATACAACTGCATCCTCTTCTGCATCGAGCATGTAATAGCTTTCGTCCTGTGTATAGGTCATGCCGAATTTTTCACGGATATATTCCGTGGTCGGGTGTACCTGCAGGCTGAGATTGCCACCATCCATGGTGTCGAGAAAATCGAAGCGTATCGGGAATTCATCACCAAAACGGGCATGTACCGGATCGCCCAGTAATGTGCGGGGATGTGTAAATACCAGGTTGAGTGATGGTGTTTCGATGATTACATCGTTAAAGCGGAATAGCAGACTGTTTTCTTCGGGCACACAGTCAAAGGCCCATGCATAGTTGATGGCGCTGCGGTCCATATCGCAGTATTCTTTTATCCACTGGCCGCCCCAGGGACCTGGGTCAAAGAATGGCACAAGACGGAAGGGCTGTGTCGTAGCCTGTTTCAGTGCCTTATTGTAAAGAGCACCGGATACTATTTTGGGCTCGCCGGCAATTGTAGTATCTGCCAGGAGATCCCACTGTTGCATCAATGTTTTCTTATGTTTGTCGCATACACGCCAGTCTACAAAAAAAGCCTGTTTGTACTGCAGCGATGTTTTGAGATTGTTGTTATTGAACCCGAGGTTGCCCACTTCATTGTTGCGGAACCGAAGCTGAATCTCCCAGCGGGGCATATCAAAATACACGAGCAGGTCATAGCGCGTTGGTACGAGTGCCGCACCCGGACCATAAATAAAAATGGTACCGGCGTTGCTGTTATCAATCGCCTTACGTGTGTCTGCCAGCTTTGCCGGGTCTATAAAATCTTTCATCTCCAGGCGGGTGATGAAGCCAAAGATGTCATCGTCTGTTACATCCGGATAGACCAGCTGCTGCAGTTCTGCTTCGTTTTTGAAAATGTCGCGGGTATAAAAGAAGGTTCCATCCAGCTCTTTGAGCTGGGCAATGAGCTCTGAGTCGCGTACACCCTGATAAGTTTCGAGCACCACAATTTTTTTCTCTGCCGGCAGTTCATCAATTTTCTGCTTGATAAGTGCAAGGCAGGCGTTCCAGCCCTTCACCGCTTCACCTTGTGCAGCGGCAATGTCAATAAAGGGCTTCTTGTCGTAGTTGGATATAATTGGAGGTTTCATAATCAGGGTGACTTCAGGTATTAAAGCTGATGCTGCAGGCTGTATACGGCGCCCAGTATGCCTGCTTCTTCTGTAAGATTAGAAGCTTTGATGGCAACTGTGCCCCAGGGTGTCCATGCATGCCGGGCAACTTTTTCCTGTATATAGGGTAAAATGATATGTGCGCTTTTCATTACACCGCCACCAATGACCACCACATCGGGATCATATGCGTGAATGAGATTGATGACGCCGGTGGCCCATACGTCCATGCATTCCTGCTGCACGCGAATGGCCAGCGGATCCTTTTTTTCAGCCGCTTCAAAAAGAGCGCTGAAATCGAGGCGGGGCGATTGGACCAGCAGGCTGTAGTTAAGCGCGGGGTCCTGCAAAATGGTTTCCTGCAGACTCCAGGTAGATGCATGAGCTTCCACACATCCGATATTTCCGCAATTACACTGGCGGCCTTTATAATGAATACTTATATGTCCGCCCAGGCAGCCTGCCTGAAAATGTTTGCCACGCAGCAGGCGTCCGTTGATGATCGCCGATGTGCCCACGCCGGTACCAATCGTCATTGCAACCAGATCATTGGTGCCCTGTCCGGCGCCATACTTCCATTCGCCCACAGTGGCCATGCGTGCATCGTTGTCAATAAAAAAGGGTACCTGCCATTGCTCCTGTACCCAGGCAGGCAGATCGGTATCTATGGCGTCGTTGTATTTCTGATTAGTAGAGAGAATGCGTTGTGTAACCGAATTGACCAGGCCGGGAAAGGCAAGTGCAATACCTGATAAGCCGGCGCGATCAAGCTGTTGTGAATGGATGAGCTGCTCTACAGCCTGCTGCAGGAGGGGCAGGCTGGCTTTCAGGCCCTGCGCAGCTACCGCAGGTACTACCTCAAGTGCCTGCAGTTTACCCTCTGCTACCAGCCCCGCTTTAATGCGGGTACCACCCAGGTCAATGCCGATATAATAGTTGTTGTTAGCAAGCATAAAGAAAAGGAGAGCACCATAAGGTGCGATTAGGAAAGCGGGTTCTTGATCAGTACCGGCTGGCCGTCCTGCTCAACCAGTATTCGCGAAAAGCCTTCTGTACTGATGGTGGCATAGTCATGCCCTGCATCAGAAGGCCATACGGCACTAAAGACCAGTGTGATGTTGCCGGTATTGGCAGTACGGTGTGCGGTATAGCCATTGATATAGTGAAGGCTTCCCGGATACATACGTTCTGCCCAGGTATTGCGTTGCTCATCCATCAGGATCAGCATACCTTCTCCTTCTATGCAGTGATAAATCTCGGCGCGATCGCGTAGCTGGTGAAAATGCCCTTTGGTCATAAAGTACTCATTCCCCACTTTGCCCGGTGCTATATAGGTTATGCCAAAGAATAAACCGGCCAGTGTGCCTTCTGCCACAGGAAAATAAGATGCTACTTCATATACATTCTGCTCTTTGGGCATGGCAGCCCAGGCGGCCTTATCAGCGAAAATATCTCCCAGGTCACCCAGTTGCCGGCTGAGGCGGTCAATGGAAGGGCCGGTAAGTGAGGTGCCGGAGAAACGAACCAGCTGATCTGCGATCTCAGACATGAAAAGATGTTTTAAAATGACTGGCGGTCGATAAGGATGAAAGGGTTCTCTACCACGTCCCGCTTGCCATTCATGATCATGTCTGCCATGGTTTTGCCCATCGCATTGAAATCAGTTGTAATGGTGGTGATCCCGTTGGCAATAATGCTTTTCAGGTTGGTCTCGTTGTAGGAAATAAGCCCGATATCTTTACCGAGTAGCCATTGTTGTTCTCTTGTTTTCTTCACAATATCTACCAGGTGGCGGTCTTCAATGACTATAAAAGCATCACCTTTTTCCATTGTACTCAACGGAGGATCCGGAACCACAAATGTGGGTATCATTTTGCGTCGCGAAAACTTATTGAAGCCTGCAATGATATCGCGGGTGCGCACCGATTCTGGAAATACCAGGTAAAGACGTTTGTATTTCCGGACCAGGTCCTGTGAGTCAATAAGAATGGAATAGATATCGTTTTCAAAATCCTGGTATACGCCAGGAAATTGTTTGTTATATTCTTTGTATCCCACATCGAGCAGGAAAGTGCGCCGTGCATCCAGCTTAGACAGGATAGATGCCGTATCAGGATGCACTTCGGGCATGATCACAAATGTGTTGTAGTAACCAGCCTGCTCACGTATCAGCGATTCAAACATCTTCATACTGTGATGGTGAAAGTAGATATCGAGCGATGTGGTCTTGGGTAAATGATTGATCAGTGAGTTGAACAGGGTCTCCTTATAAGGAGTGAATGTGCTAAACAGCAGGAAGATCTTTTTGGTTAGGTTGGTTTCCGTGCTGGTCACAAAATAACCTTTGCCGGGAATGGAATCGATAATACCCGATGAGCGCAATTCATTATAAGCCGTAAAAACTGAACCGCGTGCCAGTGAAAATTCTGCCGAAATCTGGTTTACCGATGGGAGCATATCGTCTTTTGTAAGGATGCCCTGGTCAATATTGCGGTGAATTGATTGCACAATCTGCTTGTACACTGGAGTAGTCAGCGAAGCATCAATCTGAATCAGGTCGGTTATTTTTTTTGGCTTTGTCATAATCGGCGGAGGCAAGGTTTAATGGTGCGTAAAAATAGGGTTTTTATTTGAAATTATAAACTGGTATATACTGGTATGTTTTTTTTGATCTTGCCGGGCTAAAGTTCGAGATTGGGGCGTGCTGCCGGAAAAAAATTTATGCAACCTAATAGTTGCATAAATTTAGCAGCTCAAATGTTGCATATTATGAACAGAGACGTTTTCCAGGCAATAGCAGATCCCACCCGCCGGGCCATATTGGGATACCTTGCTTCGGGTCCGAGGAATGTAAATACCATCTCGGGTCAGTTTCCCGTAAGCCGGATGGCCGTATACAAGCATATTAAACTACTGACAGAAAGCGGGCTGATAGAAGTGCGGCAGCAGGGGCGGGAGCGGTTTTGTGAAGCCCGGCCGGAACGCCTGGCTGAGGTAAGCGAGTGGATAGGCCAGCTACGTCAATAATCAACGGCCGGCGGAGTTTGCAGAGAAGGTATAAATGTATAAAAGTGTAAAGGTTTAAAAGCAGGTAAGGGAATACTACTTTACACTTTTAAACCTTTATACTTTTATACCTCTCTTTATCTCTCCCAAAAATGCGGAGGTTCTATACCCAGCGCGCGGAGGTATACATATCCCTGTCCGCGGTGATGAATTTCATTGTCGATCACATACAGAATGGTACCGGAAGTCCTGTCTTTCCACTGGCCAAATGCCACATCTTCTTCCTGAAAGCGATGCGGCGGGATAGCGGGCCACAGTTCATTGAGCTGTGCAGTGGTTTTATCCCATTCTGCCAGCAGGCTCTTTTTGTCTTTGGGATGCTCGCCGGGACCAAAGAGTTTATTGGCGTCTTCCCACACACCGGTAGCCACACCTTTTACAGTTGGTACGGCCATGATCAGCATTTCAATAGCCATTTCCCCAAAGGAGCGCATGCCTCCTACGGAAAAAGAAAACAGCTTATCATCGGGAAATGCTTCAATGACACGGCGGGTTAGTGCGCGGTGGCCCTGCCAGTGTTTAAGCCATTGTTGAGGAGTAATGGTGATGCCTGTTGCAGTACTTGTTTCCATAATATTCTTGTTTTAGAATTCAAAGAAACAACTGGCTGGTGACAGCCTTATGTCAGTATGTTTTGAATAAACCGATTCTTTTATTTTTTACCAGCATTAATCATATCCTGTCTGTTGAGCGAATAGTAGCTTGCGTCTAAGAAAAGTAATAATCTTTTCTTTATGTGTAAAATATTGTAAAACAATATTTATAAATATTTATCCGGGAGAGTAAAAGGAGAAAAATGTTCATTATATTTGCTTGTTCACGGTACGTGAACGTATGTTTTATATGAACGACAATCAAATTATAAACACAGCTTTAGCGCATCTTACCAATCAAACCGGGTTAAAAGCTGACTGGAAACCTCAGGATGGTGAGGTAGATGGGGAAGTTGATTTTCATTTTCCTAAGGGAAACCTGCAGCTATTTGCAGAAATCAGAAGGGAGCTAAGACTGCATCAGCTCGATAAAATAGTTGAACTGGCTGGCAGGTATCGGCCTTTTATAGTGGTGGCAGAAACGATTTTCCCGGCATTAAAAGAACGGCTCAGAGATAAAAGAATCGGATACATGGATGCTGCAGGGAATATATACATAAATGAGGGAAATCACTTTATCTGGATTGAAGGTCATAAACCACAGGAAAAGAAAAAAATGACCAATAACCGGGCCTTTACAAAAACAGGCCTGAAAATGGTTTTTTACCTGCTTCTAAACGATCAGGCAATCAATATGCCCTATCGCAAATTAGCAGAGGCAACAGGGGTAGCGCTCGGAAATGTGAAGAATATAATAGAAGGTCTTAAAGATGCGGGGTTTATACTTGCCATCAATGATACTACCTTAAAGCTGCAGAATAAAGCAGCTCTGCTGGACAGATGGCTAACGGGTTTCAGGGAGACGCTTCAACCTGCATTGCTCCTTGGCACATACAGGTTTTGGGATAAAAAGAGGTTGGGAGACTGGCAGGCATTACAACTGGATGCAACCGAAACCCGATGGGGAGGAGAGCCTGCCGGCGAGTTGCTTACCAATCACCTGGTGCCAGCAGGCCTTACTGTATATACTCATCAAAATAATGAGCTGGTTACGAAATGGACCCTTGTTCCGGATGAAAAAGGGAATGTACACGTTTACGAAAAATTCTGGAAAGATGAAGAGCTGGACAGGCACCCGTATGCGCCCCCCTTACTGGTATATGCTGACCTGATGCTGACAAATGATCCCAGGTGCCAGGAAACGGCCGCAATGATTTACAATAAATATTTAAAAGATGGATTGGAGTAATATAAGAGAGGGTGAGTTGAAAGAAATATTTGATGCGCTGGAAGCAGCTTTTGCGTTTGCCGAAGTTGACTATTATATTTTATCAGGCATCAGCGATCAATAGCTTCCGTTTCTATGCCGGACACCATCATTTTTCAAATCAACGGGCAGTGAGTGGCAGATTCGTGTTTCCCAACGGGAACCTGCAGGTGCCGATGAAGCCCTTACAATGAGTTGAGGAGCCAGGCGGCGGGTTTCAAATTCAGTGATAGGCCGCTTGCTTTCGATCATTTGCAGTAGCAGGGTTGTGGCAATTTCGCCCATTTCAAAAGCAGGCTGCTTGATAATGGAAAGTGCCGGGTCAATCAATTCGGTCAGATCGGAATTGGAGAAACCTATAAGCGCTATATCCTGCGGTACCGCAATTTGCCGCGTTTTCAATACGCGCAGGCAGCCGGTAGTAAGTTTGTCGGAAATGGCCACAATGGCATCGGGGCGGGGATCAAGCGCCAGCAATTGCGCTACCGCATCGCTGATCTCTGTTTGAATAAGTCCGCCATGCGGGCAATAACGCACATATTCATCGGGCAGCGCCAGCCCACTCTCTGCTAATGCAGCCTGGTAACCTGCCAGCCTGTCGCGGGTAATGGAAAGCGACTCACTACTGGCAATGGCTGCAATGCGCTGATAACCGTTGGTCACAAGGTGCCGCGTGGCATCATACGCTCCCTGATAGCTGTCTACAATTACCTTATGTGTTTTTATTTCGCTTACAATCCGGTCAAAGAATACGATCGGCATGCCACGCTCAAACAGCTCGCGGAAATTACTGAAGTCGGTTGTTTCGGACGATACCGATACGATCAGTCCATCAATAGAGCGGGAGGTGAGATAATTGAGATTTATCTGCTCCCGTTCGCTCGATTCACGGCTTTGTGAAATGATAACATTATATCCATTTTGGTAAGCAATGGATTCGATACCATCAATGGCCTGGGAGAAAAAACTATTGGCTATTTCGGCCACAATAACACCGATAGACCGGGTGCGGCGTTCTTTGAGACCCAGGGCAATAGGGTTGGGAGGGTAATTGAGCTTTTCGGCATATTCCAGTACCAGGCGTTTTGTTTCAGGGCTGATTTCATAGCTATCGCGCAGCGCCCGCGATACTGTGGAGGTAGATAATCCGAGCGCC